>JAAYFB010000155.1 GCA_012728465.1 Proteiniphilum sp.
ATGCAAAAGACTCCTTGAATATATTATAATAATTTAATATATATATCCACACTAACATATTATAACTCGGAAGAATAAATATTCAATCTAAACCTCTATCCCTCACCCCTATTCCCGACTCATCCCTAGCCACAATTTTTCCATCCTCCAATGTTGCACCTTCAAAACAATCATTGCCAATAAGCAACGCTCCATCGAGATCGGCAAAGTCCATACCTGAACACAATTGGGCGGCGGCAGATATTGCACACGATGTTTCTGTCATACATCCCATCATCACTTTCATATCCAAAAATTTTGCAAGATTGCGCATATTCCATGCTTCACGCATACCTGTGCATTTCATTAGTTTGATATTTATTCCCGAAAACACACCTTTTAATCTCTCCACATCGGCAAGCCTTTGCACCGACTCATCGGCAAATATGGGCAATGGACTATGCTCGGTTAGCCATGCAATATCATCAATATTTTGTTTTGGCATTGGTTGCTCCACCATCACAACTCCTTTACTTTCTAACAGATTAATCATATCCAAGGCATGATACTTATCCGCCCATCCTTGATTGGCATCCACAGCCAATGGCAAATTAGTTACTGATCTGATTGACTCAATCATTCGCTTGTCGTCAACCCCTCCTACTTTTACTTTCAAAATATTAAATCGACCTAAAGCCTCAAGGGTTTTCTGCTGCACCACCTCATCTGTGTCTATACCTATGGTAAATGTGGTGTCGGGAACATTATATCTATCTAGCCCATAAAGCTTATACCACGGCAAACCAATAATCTTTCCCACCAAATCGTGAAGCGCAATATCTACGGATGCTTTAGCAGCTGTATTACCTGGAGCTATTGAGTCAACATACTCCAAGATCTCTTCCATATGTGCAGGATTGGTGAAGCCAGACAAATCAACCTTACGCAAAAAATCAATTACAGACTGCTGTGTTTCGCCCAAATATGGTGGGAGTGACGCTTCGCCATAACCAACAAGACCATCATACTCCAACTTAGTGATAACAACAGGCGTTGTCTTTCGCGAGAAGCCAGATATTGTAAATGTGTGAACCAACTCTAAATTGTAAGGGGTCCAAGATAGTTTCATTTGAATTAATAATTAAAGATTGAATATACTCTTCACACTTTGAAGCGATGTATCACCCAATATTCTTTTAGTTAGCAAATATCTATTTGTGTTGAGTTCATCGTAAAGTTCATCTTCGGGATTGAAACTATTGATACGCACATAATCTGAGGCATGAACGAAGCGATAGTTACCGATGTATATACCTACATGAACCACACGTTCCGCTGATACATCAACTACAGCTTTTTCACCAAAAAAGACCAAGTCACCAAGCTCCAACCTTTCAAAATCACCTTCATCATCCACCAGCTCTCCAACCAATACCTGTTGTGATGCATCTCGAGGCAATACTATATTGTGCATAAAGTAAACCATTTTGGTTAGTCCACTACAATCTAATCCCTTTGACGAAGTGCCACCCCAAACATATGGGATTCCTAAAAAATATAATGAAGTAGAAACCACCTCTTCTTTAGTTTGCAGGGGATGCCAATTTTTGAGTATCTTTGCGCTCGCTTTACAAACGTAGGCCTCTCGCCCATCGGCGTAAAGCACATTGTAGAAGTTTTCAACCTCATCTTTTACTACCAGCACATCGCCCAAAACTAAATCAGAAACAATTCCACAATCAACATCTGCCTGTTGATAACTTTGTTGATAAAGTGATGAAACTATTATTTTATGTTGATTACTATATTGCTTTTGCTCATCAATAGTCGTCAATGATACCGATCCACAAATCCACCCAATGTACTTATCAGGAGTTTGAATACGACACCAATCTCGCACCTTGTTCAACACCCTAACTGGCATACCCATAAGCGTTTGCGTTACTATTTCGGATGAGTGCTTGGGCTCGTTATGTATGGTGCCAACGGAGTTATAAATAATACCATAAGTTGTATCTCCTAAATCGCTGCTCGGCAACAGGCGAACATTGTTGATAATGTCAATATCGTTCAGCTTATCATAAGCTTCGGGGCAAGAAGTTTCGCCTTCAAGCTCAAGATGGGCATCAACACCAGAAATTATGACATCAAAAACCACCGTCCTTTTATCAGGGGCAAACTCTTTTCTTATACCATCAACTATAAATTGTACTTCCTCAAACTGCTTCATTTGTCCATTTGCATTTAATGTGCAAGTTACAATTTATTTTTTCGATGCTTATCAATAAACTAATTTATTGCTGTTCGGAATTACTTTTAATGCATAGTTAGCCACTTATATATTTATTAATTTGATATCAACATCCTCGCTTGAATCAAAGTGAAAATACCGCATTATAACATAGTGTAGATTCTGCACAAAACGATACTAACCTGAATTACTGTAGAGAGCAAACATTTATACAAAATGCATTGAACATCCACTGAGTTTAATTTTAACATTCACTCGCCCACTCCAAAAAATACCGTTAATCAATTTAACATCATCAAAAACAGCATTGTTAATATTTTAACCAAAAAAAGACCCCCAAAACAGCTAACTAGCAGATAATCAACAAGGGTTACTTTTTAAATCGTAAATCTTACCTAAAAATTACTCCCAATGTCAAATCATGAAGACTACTTTTAAAACAAATCACTCTGAATATCAAATGACATTGACTACTTTTTTTACTTTTTACTACTATTTCGTAAGCTATACAACTACTTTTAGTCCGATTTAGTAGCCAAAATATTAAGACATGTTACAAAACAGGGTCAAAATACCCCAATGTCATTTGTCATTTATAGTTCCCAAAACTTTTTACTCTCAATGTCATTTATAAACGAGAGTGATTTGTTCTTTTTACTCTCAATGTCATAGCTAAAAAGCAGTAAAAACTTCCCTGAACTAC
>JAAYFB010000156.1 GCA_012728465.1 Proteiniphilum sp.
AAATGCTCCACAAAACTCAAGCTGTAGTATTAAGTATAAACAAGTATAATGATAGGTTCTCTATTGTTAATTTATTTACTCGCGACTTTGGACGAGTCGCATACTTATTGCCACGCTCAAGTAGTAAGCAATCCAAACTAAATCACATATTATTTTCTCCACTATCATTGCTCAATGTTGAGGTTGAGCATCAGCCCACACGCGATATTCAGAGATTAAAAGAGGCACAGCGTTTGACCTTGTTGTATGATATTGGTACAGATATGACCAAGATATCCATTGTTTTCTTTTTATCGGAATTTCTTACTAAAGTGGTTCGAGAGAGTGATAATTGCATGCTAATGTTTGAATATATAAAAAATAGCATACAAGTTTTAGAGGAAACTAAAGTTGGGTTAGCCAATTTCCATCTTACTTTCTTGTTAGGACTGACACGATTCTTGGGAATTTATCCAAATCTTGATGATTATACAGAAGGATGTTATTTTGATTTAATCAATGGAGACTTTACAAATACTTCACCCACTCACCAGCATTTCTTGAAGGGTAATGAGTGTGTATATCTAAATAAATTGTCAAGGATAAACTATTCAAATATGCATCTATTTAAGCTGTCGAGGCGCGACAGAAATAATATTGTAGAAAGACTTATAATATATTACAGACTTCATGTGTATGAGTTTCCTAACCTGAAGTCGTTAGATGTTCTTGGTGAACTTTTCTAATTATTCAAAAGCCTGAAATATAATAACTCTTCCTTTTGTACTTATTGAAAATGCCTCTCCCAAAGATTCGTTTAGAGTGCCTTGCCACCAGTTTGTCAATACACGGTTGTTAATTTCATACTTAAGTCCTGCTACAGTCATGGGAGTGGGGTCAATTGCAAATATAGACACCTTCTCACCTGCGAAGCTTTTAAATGTAGTATCTTTTTTTATTGGAGTAAAAACACCCCAATTGGTAACCATCCTAACATTTGCATTTAGTACGTATTCAGCCAATAGCGAGATATTACCTATTGTGTGATCTTCTCTTAAGCCTGTGCCGCCTACGATGGTGATGTTGGTTATATTTTGTTCTATACAAAACAGAACAGCCTTTGATAAGTCATTATTCTCTTGTTCTGTTTCGTGATGAAGTATATCTGCATATTTAATTTTATTCTCTTCAGATATAGAGTCTAAATCACCAACAATAGCGTTTGGTGTCAAGCCACTTTCAATAAAAGTATTTGCTGCTCCGTCGCAGCATACTATATATGAAGCATTATTTATTTCCGATAAGGGAATGGAATGGTGTGGATATCTGCCGTTAGCTATAATTACTGCAGACGTATGTTTATTTTTATTTTCTGTAGTCATACTATTAATATCGAGTTGTATGTTGTTGCAAAGATAACTTACCATATTGTATTGTGTGTGCTAAAAGCAGTAATAAATTAAGCACGTAAGACAAATAGTCAAACGTGCTTAATAAATACTGAGTAAGAATATTATTTATTTTCTATTCTTTTTGATGGTTAAGTTATATACAAACAGGAACAGAGTAACTGTACCAACAGCAAATATTGTATCTCCAATGATGCGTGACCATTTGAATATATTTACAACTGGTTGTTGCATAAACTCTGCCGAGCGAGCATACCACATGCCATGATTTACACTTGCCACTGTTTGTAGCATACCTACTGGTAGTAAACTTATGAACACCATCGCTAGCAGCCCAATGTTGAGTGTCCAGAAAGTAAATTTGATAAGCTTGTCGTTCCATTTATGCTTGCGATACATACTTCGTAGCACAAACAGCATTAGTCCTATACCTAACATACCATATACTCCAAATAGAGCAGCGTGACCATGAAGTGGTGTAGTGTTTAGCCCCTGCATGTAGTAAAGCGCAATCGGTGGATTGATTAAGAAACCGAATATACCAGCTCCTAAGAAATTCCAGAATGACACTGAAAGTAAGAAGTATATGGGCCATTTATAATCTTTAAGCCAAGCTGTTGCATTGCTTAACCTGTAATTTTGGAATGCTTCAAATCCTATTAGTACTAAAGGAACTACCTCAAGTGCACTAAATGTGGCACCTAGTGCCATTACTCCAATTGGTGTGCCACTAAAGTATAGGTGGTGGAATGTGCCTAAAATACCTCCAGCTAGAAAAATAATTGTTGCGAAAAGAATATTAGTTGTAGCAGACTTAATTTTTAATAGTCCCATTCTAGTGAATAGGAATGCAGCCACTACTGTTGCAAACACTTCAAAGAAGCCCTCAACCCAAAGGTGAACTACCCACCATCGCCAATATTCTGCTATGGCAAGGTTGGTTTGTCTTCCCCACATCAATCCAGCTGCATAAAATAGTGCAATAGCAAAGCATGATAATAGGAATAGTATGAGTAAGCTTTTTTCTTGAGTGCCTTTTTTAATTACTGGGAGTATCGGGCGAACCATAAGTGCAAGCCATAGGAACAAACCGATAGTCAATAATATTTGCCAGAATCTTCCTAAGTCAACATACTCATATCCTTGGTGTCCAAAGTAGAAGTTCTCTACCAATCCAAGTTTTTGCATCACTCCTAGCCATTGTCCAATAAGTGATCCACCCACAACTATTAATAGAGCAATGAACAAGACATTGACTCCTAGCTTTTGATACTTTGGATCTTTTCCAAGTATTGAAGGTCCCATATATAACCCTGTGGCAAGCCATGCAGTAGCAATCCATAAAATAGCAATCTGCACGTGCCATGTTCTAGATACAGCGTAGGGTAGGAAGCTAGCAATGTCTATTCCATAAAGTGAATCTCCTTCAACTCCATAGTGTGCCGTAACTATACCAAGTGCCACTTGCAATAGTATCAAAAGATTTACTATCCAGAAGTATTTTAATGTGGCACGCATCGATGGAGTTATCTTTTGATTCATTAGTGGGTCTTCTATCGGCTTAAGAACTTCCTCGCCTTTCGCACGGATGTGTACCCATATCAGTAGTCCGATACCTACCAATAGCATAATAATACTGAAGCCTGTCCAGATAACTAGACTTCCAGTTGGCACATTCCCTATCTGGCTGTCATTTGGCCAGTTGTGAGTATATGTTAGATCAGAGCCTGGACGTTCAGTTACGCAAGCCCATGATGACCAGAAGAAGAACATAGCCATTTTGTCCATTCTGTCCTGTTCCTTGATGGTGTTTTTAGGTATGGCATAGTCTGCACGTAGTTTATCTAGATCGGGATTATCCATAAATAAACCAGAGTAATAATCTTTCAAGTGCAAAAATACTTCATACCTTTCGTCGTCAATGGTGAGTTTGCCAGTTTTTTCGTCATAAGTGTTTTCTCTCAAAAATATCTGTAACCTTTTCTCAAGCAAAGCTTTTTGTTCTTCGCTTACAGATTCAAAATCACCACCAGCCCATTTGTTTAATAGATATTGGGCCTCGCGGTGCAGATAGTCAGCATTCCAGTCAGGGGCTACATATGCACCGTGCCCCCAAATGGAACCCAATTGCTGTCCACCGATGCTTTGCCAGATGTTCATACCATCCAGAATATCTTGTCCTGTGAACAGAGTTTTACCCGACTTATCAACTACCTGGTCGGGCGTAGGGGGTTTTGTTTGATAGATTTGATTGCCATAATATAGTAAAATGGCAAAGGATACTCCTACTACTAGGGCTAGAGATATCCATAGTTTTCTGTGACTCATAATGGATAAATTATTAATTAATTATTGATGAAGAATTACTAATATCATTATTAAGACCAATATGTCTTTAATATGTGTAAAAAAATACTCAATCATCTTTGTTTTTTGTTTAATGCCGTGTTTGAGTCTTTATTTACATTGAGACCATTTTGTCTTAAATGTTTAGTTGCAAATATTTTCTTATATATAAATTTATAATACAGAGCTTTTATAATTTTTGTATGTTTTATCCTATTCCTGTTTTGCTATATTTGGCTTATTATCAGAAGTATGTTTTGCAATAATTGATGATTTATTACTTCAGATAGTTTGCCTTTTTGCTGTGATGACTTAAAAACATAGTGCAAATGTATATTTTATTTAATAATACGCAAAGCATTTCAGACAAAAATATCTTTTAAGTGTTTTTTTGTCTAAATCGGGAGAATGTAAGCTGAGTTTATATGAGATGCTAACCCCAATATTACAAATATGTGAAACAGAGCATGTATGTATTCGCGTTTGGCTGTTGCATATATTATTGAGCCAACAATATAGAACATGCCACCAATTATTAACCAATATATTGCATCCACAGAGTCGAGTGTCTTGGCTGCTTCTACTAGCGGTTTAAATGCTATTAGGATAACTAATCCCATCATAACATATGATATAGTTTTTAAATGACTGTTTCTTTTAAGGGGCCTGAAACTTAAAGTGATGCCTACAATGGCAATTATCCATATTAATGCAAATATTGAATAGCTCCATACAGGATCATTTTGAAGTAAGATGAATGTAAATGGCGAATAGCTAGCAGCAATTAATAAGTAAATGCTTGCATGATCGATATGCCTTAGTTTTCTTTTTATATTTACATTTTTGGCGTAATGATAGGCTGTAGAGGCTAGCATGCAAGATATCATCCCGAGGCTGAAGATTATGTAAGCAATGATGGCCGTTGTGTTGTTGGCAATTACAGCTTTCTTAATTAAAATATAAGATGCTATCACCGCCATTATTAATCCAAGGGCGTGAGTGATATAATTAGCTTTTTCTTCTCTCTGGGTATAAAATTTGTCGCTCGACATTTCTTTGTTTATTGTTTTTACTTATGACATATTGCATAACTCTATATTCAAGAACAGTTCACAATATTTATTTGTTCAGTTGGCGCAGATACCTTGCCAAGTGTTTCGTGCTGAATCTTGTTTGCAGTTTTTGTTTATTACTTTGAGTAACTGAATAATTTAACTTTATGTTTGATTTATCAAATTGTAGTGGATTGAAGTTTTATGGAATGATAGCTAAAAAAGTTTTTGTCTAATCCAATACTAATGACTTCAATCTAGTTTTAATAATTGAATAGTTCAAGTTTAACAGAATGCATGTTTTGAAAAGTTTTTTATCACTCTTTCCCTTCGGAAAGTATGTGTGAAAAGTTTTTTAGGGATCCAAGTCGTACGGAAAGTAGGCTGAAAAACTTTTTAGAGCTACTTTCTCTACGGAAAATAGGCTGAAAAACTTTTCAGAGTTACTTTCTCTACGGAAAGTAGGGCTGAAAAACTTTTCAGAGTTACTTTCTCTACGGAAAATAGGCTGAAAAACTTTTCAGTTTCCATTCTCCATAGCTTTGGAAAGAGAGGGGATTTGTCCAGGTGTCCTCTTTTACAGGTAGTTATCGTTGGTATGAGTTAAGTTAATCAAGAGTTATGCACTATTATAGACTGTGCATTATGCTGGCTAATCATGTGCAGAGTAAAGAAGAGCGAAATATAACAAATTCACCCTTCAGGAAACAAAATGAAAGAATATGTAAAACCACAGTGCATATATGTCTGTTATTATAAAATGTAGTAGGAATAGGGATTTGAGAGTATTCTCCGTATTCATAATTGAAGATGGATAATCGTTTAATCCAAAAACATTTATAAATTTGTGAATATATTAAACTGATTTTAAATTAAAGAATGCTAATGCGTAAGTTTTTGAAAGATATATATGTATTTACTAAAGCCTTTTCCAGTATTAAGCTCACTAAAGGTGCGTTTAATATTTGCTAGCGGGATGTTTGTCTTTAGTCTTTTATTTCTACTGCTATTCATTCCATTTAATATCACTGAGTGGATAGTATATACATCACCCTTCAAGGCATTGCAGATACCAGGATTAGCAGTTATTGTTGGTGTCATATTCTTTATTTCTCAGTTGCTACAATATTTTTTATTTCGAGGTGTAGTGCTAAGAAACATTCATTTGTTTGTGAGTCTATTATTAGATATAGTTTTTATTAGTATTCCTCTTAGTGTGTTGTATTCGATACCAGCCAATAGTTTTTGGATCGAGTTTAAAGAGACATTGGCTATCGTAACTCCTTTGGCAGTTTTATCTTATCTTTTGGGGGTTATTTTGATGGTTTTATGGAACAATCATAATAGCAAACAGGAGTTGAGTGAAGGATATGTGAAGAATATTAAAGAGCTAATTGGAGGGTAATTTTTATACGTGTATTGGTCCCATTCATCCCATTTTGAGTCTATATACCCCTAAAATGATTGTTTTCTCAAATGGTTATTTATCTTTGTTTTGAAATAATAATCTAAAAATTGAAGATAATATGAAAAAATCGTATTCATGTTTTCGCTATTATTAGCGATAGTTGCTTGTAGCAAAGATGAGGTTAAAAAACCTGCGCTAAGTGTTTTGCCAAAAGCTATCGAAGCAGATGCAAACGGAAAGACTCAAGAGATAAAAGTAACCTCAAACGGAAAATGGACTGTAAAATCAAATGCTGCTGAATGGTGTGTTGTTACTCCAACATCGGGAGAAAATAATGGAGCATTTAATGTAGAAATCAAACCTAATGAGACTCTAGCATCTCGCGAAACAACAGTTGTTGTAAAAAGTGAAACTCTTGAGCAAACTATTGAGGTAACTCAAGATGCTGCTTCTAGAGAAGCGGTATTGTCTGGCAGTAAGTGGGAGATTTAAAGTCAAAGTGGTGAGGATGGTTATGATGACTTGATTGGAGCACTTATAAATCTGAATGATGATAAAACAGCTAATGTAGTTTTAGATATAGTTATTGAAGAAGTTCCAATTGACAAAGTAAATGGCACATGGAAGCTTGATAAAGATAATCTAATCATTGAGGGAAAAGCAGCAGCCTTAGATATGGATATTACAGTTGTACTAGCTATTAAGGAAATGAATGATGAAATAATAGTTTGTGATATGAAGGTAGAAATGTTACTTCCACCAACGGGAGTGCCAATTACTCTAAAAAGAGTGAAATAACATGATATATTCATTTTAGGTGAATATTTTGGTTTTTTATCATAAAGGGTTAGTCTTCATAGGCTAACCCTATTTTATGGGTTACTTTATGTTTGAGATATTTATAGGTAGATGGATATTTAATTGCAAATAGTTCATTTGTATGTTGCACAATTAAAAAACTTGTACTACTTTTGTCGTCGGAATTGCAAGCAGCACTTCCTATTTATGTTGGCGAGATAGCTCAGTTGGTTAGAGCGCATGATTCATAATCATGAGGTCCCGGGATCATGCCCCGGTCTCGCTACAAATTTATAGAAGGTTGTTACGTCATATGCGTAGCAACCTTTTTCATTATCTACCTTTATCATTTATTGATAAGTGAAATAGTTAACCACTCCATTTTTTCTAAATCATATAAAAATAAGTACTTTTGTGCTTTAACATAAATGATTGTGATTTATCCCGATAACTTCGAACATAAAATAGAGTTTAATAAGATTAGAGACTTACTAAACCATCATTGCTTAAGCACCCTAGGAAGAGAAAAGGTTGAGGATATGCAATTCTCGTCCGACTATGATTTGATAAATAAACATTTATCCCAAGTTGATGAGTTTGTGCACATACTTCAAGAAGAGGATTCCTTCCCACAAGATAACTTTTATGATGTTCGCCCCATATTGAGGAGGGTGCGTGCTGCGGGGTCATGGATTGAGCAGTCGGCACTTTCAGAGCTTAATAAGTCATTAAAAACTATTGCAGCCATTGTAAAGTTTTTTGCTGATGATGAAGAAAAGCAGGAGCGATATCCATTCTTGCACGAATTGTCGCAAGATATATTCATATCTAAAGAAATAAGTCGTAAAATAGAGCAAATTATTGATGACTTTGGACAAATACGTGATAATGCATCTCCTAAGCTTCGTAGTATTCGTAGTGAGATATCTTCGGCAATGAATGGAATATCTCGTACCCTTAATTCTATTTTGCGCCGTGCACAGGCTGAGGGTATTGTGGATAAAGATGCATCGCCTAGTATGCGTGACGGGAGATTGGTTTTGCCAGTCAATCCATCATTCAAACGACAACTTAAAGGTATTGTGCATGATGAGTCAGCATCAGGAAAGACGGTTTTCATTGAGCCATCTGAAGTGGTGGAGGCTAATAATCGCATTCGTGAGCTTGAGGCTGATGAGTATCGTGAAATAATACGAATCCTCACAGAGTTTACCGATTTGCTGAGGCCTCATTTAGATGACATTCTTTCATCGTATGATTTTTTAGCTACAATAGATTTTGTGCGAGCAAAGTCTAAGTTTGCATTGCAAATTGGTGGCATAAAACCAAATTTTGAAAACAGAAGAGTTATTGACTGGGTTCAAGCCATTCATCCGCTTTTGTTTTTAGCATTACGAAAACATAATCGTAAAGTTATACCCCTTGACATAACATTAGAGGGCGAAAATAGATTGCTGGTAATATCTGGTCCTAATGCTGGTGGAAAGTCAGTTTGTCTCAAGACTGTGGGCTTGCTTCAGTATATGCTTCAATGTGGGATGATGGTGCCAATAAAGGAAAATTCAACCATGGGGCTGTTTGAGGATATATTTATTGATATTGGTGATGAGCAGTCTATCGAAAATGATTTATCTACATATAGTTCTCATTTAATCAATATGAAGTTTTTCGTTAGAAACTGTAACGAGAAGTCTCTTTTATTGATAGATGAGTTTGGTAGTGGCACTGAGCCACAAATTGGAGCTGCTATTGCCGAATCTCTATTAGATAGATTTAATGGTAAGGAGTCATTTGGTGTAATCACTACTCACTATCAGAATTTGAAACACTTTGCAAATGAAAATGTGGGAGTGGTTAATGGCGCTATGCTTTATGATAGGCATGAGATGCAACCATTGTATCAGCTATCTATCGGAAATCCCGGAAGCTCGTTTGCAGTAGAGATTGCTCGTAAGATTGGCCTTCCCGAGGATGTAATTGCACAAGCATCCGAAATAGTGGGTAGCGATTATATCAATATGGATAAGTATCTTCAAGATATATCTAGAGATAAGCGTTATTGGGAACGCAAGCGTGAGGAGGTAAGGCGAGAAAGTAAAAAGCTGGAACAGATAACCACAAGGTATGAGGAAGACATTGAAGAAATAAATAGACAGAGAAGAGAGCTCTTATCTGAAGCCAAAAAGGAGGCAGAAAAGCTTATATCGGAAAGTAATGCTAAAATAGAGAATACTATCCGACAAATAAGGGAGTCGCAAGCAGATAAAGAAAAAACTCGCGAGCTTAGAAAATCTTTAGAGGAGTTTAAAGATAGTGTGAAGTCAAAAGATACTCCTGATAAGCTAGGCAAGAAAATAGATAAAAAGCGAAAGCCAAAGCGAACCACTAATGAGACTCAGCACAAAAAGGAGTCTATTTCATTTAACGTTGGCGACACTGTTAGGATGAAAGGGCAAACTGTGGTGGGCGAAATTCTAGAGGTTTCGGGCAAGAGGGCATCTGTAGCTTTTGGTATGATAAAATCTACAGTAGAAATAAGTAAGCTGGAGCATGTGAGCAACAATCAGCTGAAGAGAGAAGAAAGGTCATCTAATATGCGGGATATTATGCATGGCCGTAAGCTCGATTTTAAACAAGAAATAGACGTCCGTGGCATGCGTGGTGATGAGGCATTGCAGGCGGTGATGTATTATGTAGATGATGCAATACAATTGGGCGTATCTAGAGTTAGAATACTTCATGGTACGGGCACAGGTGCATTGCGCGAAATAATACGTGACTATTTGCGAGTTACACCTGGTGTGTCTAAGTTTAAGGACGAGCATGTTCAATTTGGTGGTGCTGGTATTACGGTAATTGATTTTGATTAGAATTATCACTTATATAGTCTTTCTCTTCATATAATTTTGACGTAAAATAGGCAAAACATATTATCTTTGCCCGTTCATTTAAAAATTTGTGCCAAAAAAATTAAAGCACTATTAAAACATTTTTCACATATGAATAAATTTTCCAAAGCATTTTGGGTAGCCAACTCGGTCGAGTTGTTGGAACGTTTGGCCTTTTATGCCGTATTTATTGTTATTACACTTTATTTATCTAATGTCTGGGGTTTCACAGATATTCAAGCTGGTATTATCTCTGGGTTTTATTCAGCATCATTATACCTTCTTCCCACATTTGCTGGAGCAATTGCAGATAAAATAGGTTTTAGAAACTCAATACTATTAGCATTCACGCTTCTCACTATTGGTTATGCTGGATTGGCTATTTTGCCCACTATGCTACAAAGTGCAGGCTTGGTAACTTACGGAATGTCTACAACCTTCACAGGATTAGTTGGTAGTTATCAACAATGGAGCATTATCCCCATTTTGGTGATAGCTGCAATTGGTGGTGCATTTATTAAGGCAGTTATTTCAGGAACTATTGCACGTGAAACCACAGCCGATAATCGTGCACGTGGTTATGCCGTATTTTATATGATGGTAAACATTGGTGCATTTCTTGGCAAAACAGTTGTTGATCCGCTTCGTAAGAGCATGGGCGATCAGGGCTTGGTTTATCTAAATTATTTTGCTGCAGCTATGACGTTGCTTGCACTTATTCTTGTATTCCTTTTTTATAAGTCGGCTCATACTGAAGGACAAGGCAAGAAGATGGGAGAACTTGTACGCTCACTTGCAAAAGTGGCAATGAATGGCCGACTTATGATATTAATGATTATCATAAGTGGTTTTTGGATGATACAGAGTCAGATGTATTCTACAATGCCCAAGTATGTGCTTAGATTGATTGGAGATGGTGCAACACCAGGGTGGTACGCCAACGTAAATCCATTAGTTGTATTTATGAGTGTTAACTTCGTAACATCATTCATGAAAAATAGAAGTGCTATTACTTCGATGATGGTCGGAATGTTTATTATTCCGCTATCAGCACTGGTAATGTCGCTAGGCAACCAGCTAGGTGCTGATACAATTTTAGGTCTTCATCCAGTTGCCTTTATGATGGTGGTTGGTATAGGTATGCAGGCTTTGGCCGAGTGTTTTATATCGCCACGATACTTAGAGTATTTTTCTTTGCAAGCACCAAAGGGCGAGGAGGGTTTATATTTAGGTTTTAGTCACTTGCACTCATTCTTCTCGTACTTGTTTGCTTTTGGGGTATCAGGTTTCTTACTAGAAAAATATTGTCCAGACCCACGCTTATTTACAGATGCTTCGGGCGTATTAGATAAAGTAGCTTATGCAGCTGCAACACAAAACGCACACTATATTTGGTATGTATTTGTAGGCATTGGAGCAATTTCGGCAGTAGCTCTATTCATTTATTCCATAATAGTTAAAAGAATAGATAAAGCACAAGGTGTGGCGGCTTAATAGATTAAACATCTATAATTGAAAGAACAATAGAAAATAAAAATCATTATATTTGCACGTAGATAATAAACATTTTAAATATACAATATATGCGTTTAGATTTAAGTTCTTATATCACGCTTGACAAAGTGCCACAAAGGTATTACAAGCCAGAGAACGACTTTGAGGAATATACATTAAGTAGATACGAAAAGATGCCTATCAACATCAATGAAATGAGTGACGTAGCTTCTGTGGAAGTTGCAAACGACATTGTAAAGCATCTTAAGGAGAGCGAAGTAGCAGGAAAAAAGTTTATTTTAGGTATTACTGGTGGCAACTCGCCACTGGGTGTTTATAAAGAGCTTGTTCGTTTGCATAAGGAAGAGGGTGTAAGCTTTAAAAATGTAATAGCATTTAACATCTATGAATTTTACCCTGTTTATGAACCATCTCTAACAAGCCTAAACTCAATTAAAGAAGCCTTTTTAAATCATGTAGATATAGATCCAAGCAACATCTACTCAATTGATGCTTCTACAGAGAAGGATTTAATTGCTAGTAAATGCGAAGAGTACGATTATAACATTCAAAAGCTTGGTGGGTTGGATTACCTACTGCTAGGGTTGGGAAGTAAAGGTAATATTGGTTTCAATATGCCAGGTAGCAACCTACATTCACAAACAAGACTAGTTATTCTTGATGGAGATTCTCGTCGCGATATCGCATCGGGTTTCGAGTCGCTTGACAAAGTGCCAGTAAGTGCAGTTACAATGGGTCTTGCGGGTATTATGTCTGCCAAAAAGATTTCTCTAATAGCTTGGGGAGGTCAAAAGGCGGATAGTATTAAGAAAATGATTGAAGGTAAGGTGACTGAGTCTGTTCCAGCTTCAATATTGCAAACGCATTTAGATGCAGAGGTGTATATCGATCTTGAGGCAGCCAACAATCTTACACGTATTAGCAAGCCATGGTTGGTAACAAACTGCGATTGGACTAGCAAGCTTATTCGTCGTGCTATTGTTTGGTTGTGTGGTAAGGTGAATAAGCCAATTCTTAAGCTAACAAACGAAGATTATAATAAAAATGGACTTAGCGAGCTTGTTGCACTTTATGGTTCGGCATACAATGTGAATATCAAAATATTCAACGAGCTGCAACATACTATCACAGGATGGCCAGGTGGCAAGCCTAATGCTGATGATACTAATCGTCCTGAAAGAGCTAATCCATATCCAAAACGTGTAATCATATTCAGCCCTCATCCTGATGATGATGTAATATCAATGGGTGGAACATTCCAACGCTTAGTTAATCAAGGTCACGAAGTGCATGTGGCTTACCAAACTTCTGGAAATATTGCTGTAGGTGATGAAGAAGTGATTAGATATATATCTGTATTTAAGCACCTAGTTGGCGAGATGGATTCGGGTAATGCTAAGCTGAAAGAAAAGGCTGATGAAATACTTAATTTCCTTCACAATGAAAAAACTAACGAAGATGTTGATTCTGCCGATGTTCGTTTCCTAAAAGGACGCATTCGTCGTGAGGAGGCTTTATCAGCAGATAGATATATAGGTTTGCCTGCAGAAAATGTTACTTTCTTAGATCTTCCTTTTTATGAGACAGGGAAGGTAAAGAAAGATCCAATTTCTGAGAAAGATGTTGAAATCGTAAAGGCATATATCGAAAGTATTAAACCACATCAGATATATGTAGCGGGTGACCTTGCTGATCCACACGGAACTCACAAAGTTTGTTTGGATGCAATCCTTGCTTCTATAGATATTTTTAAAGAAGATAGTTGGTATCAAGATTGTAGAGTGTGGATGTACCGTGGTGCATGGGCTGAGTGGGAGATTGAGAATATAGAAATGGCTGTACCTATTTCGCCCGAAGAGCTACGCTCTAAGAGAAGTTCTATATTGCGTCACCAATCTCAAATGGATAGCGCACCATTCTTGGGTGATGATGAGCGTTTGTTCTGGCAACGTTCGGAAGAGCGTAATAGAGCTACTGCTGATATTTATAATAACCTTGGCTTGGCATCATACGAGGCTATCGAGGCATTTGTAGAGTACAAACCTGTGAAATAATAAATTACTCACAGTATTAATATTAAAAAAGAGAGAGCATATTGTTCTCTCTTTTTTAATGTTTATATATTACACTTTTCTGACACATTAGACACATTGAGGAGGGAATGTCCGTATATGTATTAATTGGGTTTTTTATACACTTTTATTGGAAAATTATTTGTATATTGTGCCATAATTTTCAATACTTAATTATGCCCAGAGAAAAATTTCATATAGAATTTGTGATGGGAAGTGCCTCACAAGCCAGTCTGTGGAAGATGATCAGCAAAATTGATGGACTATCACAATGGTTTGCTGACGAAGTAGAAATAAGCGAGGATGAAACAAAGTATATATTTCATTGGGGTAAGTCAAGCAATGAAGCAGAGGTAGTTTACGTTCGCCCTCAATCAAATATCCGTTATAGATGGATGGATGAGGAGGACGACCAGTATTATTTTGAGTTCAGAATTCATAAGTTAGAGCTTTCAAGAGAGTTGGCATTGCAGATAACTGATTTTGCATCCCCTGATGAAAAAGGTGATGCTATATCTCTTTGGGAAGCGCAAATAGATGAGATGATGAGGCAATTGGGTGTGTCGTGAATATAATAACTAATTATCACATCGCCTACTTTTACAATATTCCTATTTTTTTATAATTGATTTAGGTTAGTAGTTTTTTGCTACATCACTATCAACTCTAAATATAGAGTTATATTATCTGGTTCAGTATAACCATTCTACTTTAATGACAATAGAATAATATTGAACACTAATAATATATTTCCCCACTGTAATTTATTATCTTTGTATCAAAGTTTAAAAAAGACTTTTCTTTACAATAGATGAGAGAGAATTTCAAAATTAAAAAACTATATAGCTATCTTTTAAAATCATTCATTCCATTATTATTGATGACATTCACTATATGCTTGTTTTTAGTAGTGATGCAGTTCTTGTGGAAATATGTGGAAGATATGGTTGGAAAGGGATTGGGCATTAATGTTATTGGAGAAATGTTTCTTTACGCAGCATTACAGTTAGTGCCTACTGCGTTACCTTTATCTATACTGTTGGCCTCGTTAATGATGTTTGGAAATTTTGGAGAGAGCCTAGAGTTATTAGCCATAAAATCAGCAGGTATATCTTTGCTCAAATCTATGGTTCCTTTGATAGCATTAGTTGTTTTGATAAGTATCGGAGCATTCTTCTTTCAGAATAATGCTATGACAAAGATACAGCCAAAGTTTTTTTCATTATTGATATCTATACGCCAGAAATCACCCGAACTAGATATTCCAGAAGGAGTTTTTTATAAAGAGCTTGATGGTTACAACATGTACGTAGGTAGAAAGAATAGAGATACGGGAATGCTGTACGATGTTACTATTTATGATATAAGTAGTGGCTTTCAAAATATGGTGGTTATCGTTGGTGATTCGGCTCAAATGAAAACCTCTGAAGATAAATTGTCAGTTGTATTTACAGTTTACGAAGGACAGCAATTCCATAATTTCACTCAAAATAAAAATAGTAGATCATCCTCCTCTTCTTCTTCTTCTGAGTTTGTGCCCTATGCAAGGGAAAATTTCAAGAAAAAAACTATGACAATACCATACGATGATAATTTTAATCGTATGGAAGAGGGCGTATTGCAGGATAATCCTGGTAGTAGTTATGTTGCTAAAAACATAGTGGAGCTTAAATCTTCTATTGACTCACTGGAGCTATATGTCGATAGTGTAAACATATCGGACCGAAAGGTGATGAAAGAATATACCTATTTGAGTTTCAGAAATAGTTATCCTCAAGAAAGTAAAGATTCTATCATTGCAACAGCAGCACACTCAAGTGTTGTAAATATTGATTCGATAATTCAATCAAAAGGCTATCAGTCACAAAATTCAATATTGCAATCGGCATTTAATAAGGCTGATAATAATACTAATGACTATATGTTTCGTTCGATGAAGAAAACGTCAACACAACGAAATATAAATAGGCAGTGGATAGAGTGGCACAGAAAGTTTACTTTATCTTTCGCATGTTTAGTGTTTTTCTTCATTGGTGCACCATTGGGTTCCATCGTGCGAAAGGGAGGTTTAGGAATGCCAATAGTTATTTCAGTAGTTCTGTTTATTATTTATTATATACTTGACAACTTGGGCTATAAAATGGCACGAGATGGAGTATGGGTTCATTGGGTGGGGATGTGGTTTAGCTCGATGATACTGTTGCCATTAGGTGTATTCTTAACCTATAAAGCAATGACTGACTCTGTAATAATGAGCACAGATTTATACGTGAACTTCTTTAAGAAATTATTCTTTATTCGCGAGAAGAGGAATTATACTATCAAAGATGTTATAATAGAGGATTTAAACTATGACATGATATCTGATAAAACGCAGATATTGGATGCACAGATAAAAAAGCATTTAGATAAGTTCAGATTGATTAGGTATGTGGACTATTGGAGAAGCCCAGAGTACGACTCGAGTTTGAATAAAATAAAAATAGACTTAGAGAATATTCTAAATCAACTGTCAAATTCGGAACGACCAGCCATTATTGATAAGGCCAAAGAATACCCTATTCTTATAAAGTATGTGCGACCATTCAAGGCTGGTTCTACCGTAGATAAAGTGTTGATGTACTTTTTCCCAATTGGCATTGTGATTAAGCTATTATCTATTCCGTTTGAAAGAAGGATAAATAGAGACTTAGAATTGATATTAAAATTAAATGCAGAGCTGAATCAAACGATACAGTATTATGCTAAATAACATAGCTGAATAAAAAGGTTGAAAATGAGAGAATTTAAATTAGACACGATAGATGAAGCTATCGAAGAGATTAAAAAAGGAAACTTTATTATTGTTGTTGACGATGAGGATCGGGAAAATGAAGGAGACCTAATTATTGCTGCCGAGAGCATAACACCCGAAAAGGTAAACTTTATGGAAACGCATGCTCGTGGGCTTATTTGTGCACCTATTACAATAGAGCGCTCTGAGGAGCTTGACTTGCCAATGATGGTGGCAAATAATAGCTCTATTCATGCTACTCCTTTTACTGTATCTATAGATTTGCTTACGCATGGCTGTACTACGGGTATATCCGCTTATGATAGAGCACAAACTATATTGGCACTTACTCGTGAAGAGACAAAGCCAGAAGATTTTGGTCGTCCAGGACATATATTTCCACTTCGTGCAGTAACAAATGGCGTGTTGAGAAGAGCAGGGCACACCGAGGCTGCTATTGATATTGTGCGTCTAGCGGGCATGTATCCAGCAGGAGCACTAATCGAGATTAAAAATGAGGATGGCTCCATGGCTCGTTTGCCCGAATTGATGCAAATGGCCAAAGATTTTGATATGAAAATAATTTCTGTTGCAGAACTAATTAGGTATCGCTTAAAAACAGAATCTCTGGTTGAGAAGGGTGAGGAGGTTAACCTACCCACTGAATATGGAAACTTCCATATGATTCCTTTCCGTCAAAAATCAAATGGGATGGATCACGTAGCACTGATCAAGGGAGAGTGGAAGCATGACGAACCTGTGTTGGTAAGAGTACATTCGTCTTGCGTTACTGGTGATATATTTGGATCAAAGAGATGCGAATGTGGTGAGCAGTTGCATAAATCAATGAAAAAGATAGAAGAAGAGGGCAAGGGTGTAGTGGTGTATCTCAATCAAGAGGGTAGAGGCATTGGCTTAATGGCTAAAGCTTCTGCATACAAGCTTCAAGAAAAGGGAATGGATACTGTAGATGCTAATCTTCATCTAGGATACCAAGCAGATGAGAGAGACTATGGTGTAGGTGCTCAAATTTTGCAAAACTTAGGCGTCACCAAAATGAGATTGATGACAAATAATCCTGTAAAACGTATAGGACTTGAGTCGTATGGTCTTGAGGTGGTTGAAAATGTTCCTATCGAGATTGCCCCAAATAAGTACAATAAGTTTTATATGGAGACCAAAAAAAATAAAATGGGTCACCAAATAGGAGAGTCAGAAGACTAAAAATATATAATGGATATCATAGCACTGATATTATGCTTTGCTTTGGGTGCAGCAGTTGCTTGGATTATAGCAACTCTGCTATCCAAAACAAAAACCGTATCTAAAATAGAATTCGAAAAACTATCAGAAATCAATAATTCATTAAATATTGATCTAAAACTAGCTCAGCAGCGTGCCGAGTCGTTATCAGAGTCTTTACAATCATTGCAAATTGAAAAAAGCAATCTTATTGCGAAGGAAAATGAGCTGCATCTAGATATTCAAGGCCTAGAGAGGGATATTGCCACAATATCTGCCGAGTTAAGCGTAAGTAAAGAAAATCTTGCAAGGCTACAGCTACAGATTGATAATGGAAACAAAGAGCTGTCCCTTAAAAATGAAGAACTTAATAAACATATAGCCTTGCTATCATCCGCCAATGCCAATCTTGATGCTTTGCGTGAGAAGCACGAGATGCAAAAGAAGGAGATGGAAACATTGCGTAGCCAATTTAACATCGAATTTGAAAACATAGCTACAAAAATATTAGACGAAAAGAGTGAGAAGTTTACTCGCATAAATCAATCTAACATTGATTCCCTACTAAAGCCCTTGGGCGAAAACATTGAGTCTTTCAAGAAGAAGGTGGAAGAGGTGTATGTGGCTGAAGCCAAAGAGCGTTTTTCACTGGGAGAGGAGGTAAAGCGTTTGGCACAAATCAATCAAAAGATTAGCGAAGATGCAGTCAATCTTACCAATGCCCTCAAAGGAAATTCAAAAACTCAGGGTGATTGGGGAGAGATAATTCTTGAAAATATACTTGAGCGTTCGGGCTTGGTGCGAGGTAGGGAGTATTTTGTACAAGAGTATCTTAAGCGTGCTGATGGCTCCTATATCACTAACGAGTTTGGGAATAGGATGCAACCCGATGTGATAATTTCTTATCCCGACGAACGCAAGGTAATCATAGATTCTAAGGTTTCGCTAAATGCCTATCTTAGATACACACAAGAGCTAGATGCTGACAAACAAAAGACCGCATTAAGTGAACATCTGCGATCGGTGAAACGACACATTGACCAACTAAGTGCCAAGTGCTATCAAGACTATGCTGTATCATTAGACTTCGTTATGATGTTTGTCCCCAACGAACCCGCCTACATGCTTGCTTTGCAACACGACCCCGAACTGTGGCAATATGCTTACGACAAGAAGATATTGCTAATTAGCCCCACCAACCTAATTGCTGCACTCAAACTTATTGTCGATTTGTGGAACAGAGAGTATCAGAACCAAAATGCAATAGACATTGCAGAGCGTGGTGCTAAGCTGTATGATAAATTTGTGGGTTTTATTACCAATCTCGAAAAGGTTGGAAGAAATATAGAACAGGCTCAAAGTGCATACACGGATGCATATAAACAACTATCTACGGGCAATGACAACCTTGTGCTACAAACCCAAAAACTCAAAGAGCTAGGCGTGAAGGC
>JAAYFB010000157.1 GCA_012728465.1 Proteiniphilum sp.
CACAAATCCAACCAATTTTTCCACATCCAAAACCACAACTATTAGTCCTACACACACCAACTCGTCTAACCTATCGGACACATCCACATTATCCATATACTGAGCATAGTCACCTTTAGTAAAAGAGTCAATATATAACCTAACCATATCATTTTTAATAGCATAATAATCGGATGGCTGGAGAAGCTGGATAGTTAAATTGTTGTTTTTATTACTCATATAGATAATACGCTCTTTTACAAACAAAAGTTCACACAAATAGCACATTTATAGAAAATCGTTATCTTTGCTACAAACAATAAATTAAAGAATTGATATGAAAAACTTTACATTTCAAAACCCTACTAAACTAGTGTTTGGCAAAGGACAAATAGCCAAATTGAGCAACCTTATTCCCGCGGATGCAAGTCTGATGATTACCTACGGATTTGGTAGCGTAAAGAAAAATGGTGTGTATGACCAAGTTGTGGATGCACTAAAGGATAGAAAATATATCGAATTTTGGGGCATAGAGGCCAACCCGCACGTTGAGACATTGCGAAAGGCTATAGATTTAGGCAAAGAGAATAATATAGACTTTGTACTTGCGGTGGGCGGTGGCTCCGTGCTTGATGGCACTAAGCTAATAGCTGCAGGAATTGCAAACGACAAAGATGCTTGGGACATTGTTCTTAGCGGATACGCAAAGGAACAAATTAATTATGCCTCAGTGATGACAGTGCCAGCCACAGGCTCTGAGATGAACTCGGGAGCGGTAATCACTCGCGCTGAAACTAAAGAAAAATATTCTTTCGGAGGAATAAAATATCCTTACTTCTCAATTCTTGACCCTGAAGTCACATATTCTCTATCGGAACACCAAGTTGCATGTGGACTGGCTGATGCCTACACACACGTTTTGGAACAATATCTAACTACACCCAATCAATCGCGCATCATGGATAGATGGGCCGAAGGTATATTGCTATCAATTATCGAGATTGCACCTAAGATAAAGGCAAATCCTCACGACTATAACTTGATGGCTGACTATATGCTAGCTGCAACATTAGCCCTTAACGATTTTATTAGAATGGGGGTTACTGAAGATTGGTCAACACACATGATTGGGCACGAGCTCACTGCACTTCATGGCATTACACACGGACACTCGTTAGCCATTGTGATGCCAGGCACTATGCGTGTGATGAAAGAACAAAAGTGGGACAAACTTCTACAATATGGCGAAAGGGTTTTCAACATAGTTGAAGGCTCCGACTCAGACAAAATTGATAAAGCAATAGAAATGACTGAACTTTTTTATCGCTCACTAGGCTTAACAACACGACTATCGGAAGAAAACATTGGCGAAGAGACAATTCAGACTATTGCAAACAGATTTAACGAAAGAGGCTTTGCACTAGGTGAAAACAAAAATGTGACAGGAGATGTGACTAAGAGAATTTTGGAGAGTAGTAGGTAGAATGATTCGACATTCATTATACATTCAAAGGTGCTCGGAGTATTCGTAGCACCTTTTTTCATAGTCAAATATTATATCACCAATTATATTAATAACAAACAAACTATTCCTCACCCTCCTTTGTTACAATAAGATAGCAAGACTTATTATCAATAAAACATGGGAGTATGAAACATTTTAGATTTATAGCTGTAGCGTTGCTTACATTTATCTTTGCATCATCAACATGCGGAGTCGAGAAGGACAACACAAATAACGAACAAGGAGAGAAGTTTCCTCCAGTAGAGACACGGGAGCCCAACTCCAATTACAAACCTGCGTTTGAGGGCCAGACTAGAATAGATGGAGCAAAGACTAATACGGAATACCAAGTCAGAATTATTGCCAGCAATCTTACAAAACCATGGGGGATAACTCCTTTGCCTGATGGCAGACTACTAATAACAGAGAAGAGAGGAGCATTGCGAATTGCAAATACCGATGGTAGTTTGTCAGAACCAATATTGGGCTTCCCCGAAGTGGATGACAGAAGCCAAGGTGGATTATTGGACGTGGCACCGTCACCCAACTTTGATAGTGATAGAATAATTTATTTTACACTTGCTGAGCGCACCAATGAGGGATCGCTTACAGCCGTAGGCAAAGGCAGGCTGGCGGATGATGAGTCAAAAATAGAGGCATTTGAAATTATATTTAGAGCTATCCCATACTTCGACAATAGTATGCACTTTGGTAGCCGAATAGTATTTGATAAGGATGGCAACATATTTGTTTCAACTGGCGAACGCTCTGATCTTGCCACAAGACCAAAAGCACAGTTGTTAGATAATGGATATGGAAAAGTTATACATATCACTGCCAATGGTAAGCCTGTGGCAACAAATCCCTTTATAAACACATCAAATGCACTACCCGAAATATATTCGTATGGTCATAGAAATCCTCAAGGCTTAGCAATTCATCCTGTAACAAATGAACTTTGGATGTCGGAAATGGGTCCAAGAGGTGGAGATGAACTAAACTTGATAGAATCTGGCAAAAACTATGGTTGGGCAACTATTACATATGGCATAGAATATAACGGAAACCCTGTGGGTGATGGAATAACACAACATGACGATATGGAACAACCTATATATTATTGGGATCCTGTACTATCTCCAAGTGGAATGACATTTTATACTTCTAATATAATTCCCGAATGGCAAAACAACTTATTTATTGGTGGATTGAATAGCAAACATATAGCTCGACTTATTATCGTTGACAACAAGGTGGTAGGCGAAGAGCGACTACTAACTGACGAGGATCAACGAATACGAGATGTTACAGATCATAAAGATGGATCGCTTTATGCCATTACAGACGAGGGAAGGTTATACAAGATTGGCAAGTAATAAACAGTATTTCATCACTATTTCTTATCTTTTGCAATAGCTTTTAATGTAGTGCGTATTGCTTTATCCACATCGCTATACTGATACTTGAAACCCTCTTGTTGTATTTTTTCTGCTGACACTCGACTCCCACCAAGAACCAAGTCGGCAGACTCACCCATGAGTATGCGCAAAACAAACTGCGGAACATTTGGCATGAAAAAAGGACGGTGCATACCTCGTGCTAATCGTCGCATGAATTGTGCGTTAGTAACATGACAGGGAGACACTGCATTATAAACACCGAACATACCACCATCTTCAATTGCCTTTAAATACATATTACAAAGATCGTCAATATGTATCCACGAAAGATATTGGTTGCCTTTTCCCAATGGGGAGCCCATTCCAAACCTAACTGGCAACATCATTTTCCTAAAGGCATCACTATCGCGTGAGATAACTACTCCTGTTCGTAATATTACAGTTCTAACACCTAACTCATCTTGAACCCTTTTGGATGCACTTTCCCACTGCTGACAAGTGGTACTAAGGAAATCTGTCCCATTCAATACATCTTGTTCAGTAAAAATACTCTCTGAAATACCTGTACCATAATATCCCACTGCGGAAGCAGAAATAAAAGCTTCTGGCCTCTTGCCAAGCTTCATCAATGTATCTAAAAGCAAATTAGCAGTTTGCACACGACTATCTACAATTGACCTCTTACGACTTCTGGTCCACTTCTCTTCACCAATATTGGCACCAGCAAGATGCACAATATAATCCGCAACTTGCAATGCCTCATTGTCAATATATCCATTTCTATAATCCCATTTATATCTAGGTATTTTAGCTTTCACATACCGCTCACGGCTATACCATATCACTTTATAACCTTTTGAAATAAGAAGTTGAGACAATCTTCTTCCCACCATTCCCGAACCACCTGTTATTAATACCGTCTTCATATTCTTAGGAGTTTATTTCTATTAAACAAACTCTAGTAAACAATAGTTGCGGATCACTAATAAAAGAAAAGTGCGAAGATTATAAAACCTCCGCACTCAATGTATGCTAAATATGTAATAGCCCAAAGGCTTTAAATATGTTTATCTCCTATTTCCACTAAGAGCAATTGAAACGTAATATAGTAATGTTGCAAGAGAACCTAGTGCTGCAACTACATATGTATATCCCGCCCACTTTAATGCATCAGTAGCCTGACGCTGATTGCTAGAATCTGTTATACCCGCATTACTAAGCCACCTTAAAGCACGAGCCGAAGCATTTACCTCAACAGGTAAAGTGACAAAACTAAACACAGTAGTTAATGCAAATAGCCCAATACCAAACCATAATAGTCCAGGAAAAGTGTTTATTGTAAATATACCAATAAGCAATATCCACGTCACCCATTTAGATGCTGCACTTACTGCCGGAACTAATGCTGACCGCAATCTAAGAGGGGCGTAACCATTGGCGTGTTGTATTGCATGCCCAGTTTCGTGAGCTGCAACTGCTGCCGCTGCCACACTGTAGCTACCATATACTGGCTCACTCAAGTTAATTGTTTTATTTGCAGGGTTATAATGGTCTGTTAGCTGTCCTCGCACTGATATTACTTGAACGTCATATATGCCATTATCGTGAAGCATTTTTTCTGCCACTTCCCTGCCCGTCATTCCATTTCTCAATGGTATTTTAGAGTATTTCTTAAATCTACTCTGCAGCATTCCTTGCACTATCATTCCTGCCACAGCAATTAAAATCATTAATAACCAAGCTCCATTCATAACAATATTATTTTATCTATTTTAAAGTTCAAATTTATTACTCGCTTTCAAATTTATCACAAAATATGGAATTTAGTACTCTTATTAATAGTAAATAATCAAAAAAGATTTGTCCAATTAATATTCTATATAACTTTTTCGGTACTATATCGTTCAATGTAGCATCAAAAATAGTATTTGTCAAGTGGTTTTAATGCAGTAATATTCTAATATCCAAACATTATTGAATTGGGTTTGATTGTTAAAGTGAATACTTCTAATGCAAATAATATTTTTTGGTAGGATGCAGTACACTTTTTTAGGCAAATAATATTTCTTGATAGGATGCAGTAGAGTTGCTTGGGCAAAAGCCACAAAAAATGAATGTCTTTTGGATAAAATAATTGGTATCTAGTGGTTGGGGCACAAAAAAAGGGAATAAATACCTTCAAGCATCTACTCCCTATGCACTTTTACTTACAGTAGAGGTTCAGTTAATGACAATCTATAGAAACATCATTTAATCTACATCTCCATGTTATGAAATACGTTTTGCACGTCATCATCCTCTTCAAACTTCTCAAGAAGTTTTTCTATTTGAGCCTTTTGTTCTTCGTCAAGAACTTTGGTGTCTGTAGGTATGCGCTCAAATTCGGCTGAATGAATCTCGAATCCGTTTGATTCTAGATAAGATTGTATCTCTGAATATGACTTAAATTCACCGTAGAGGTATATCTCATTTTCATCGGCTTCTACTTCATCAACACCAAAATCAATCAATTCTAGTTCTAGATCTTCAAGCGATACCCCCTCTTTCTCTGCAATCTTGAACACACACTTGTGATCAAATAAAAACTCGAGACTACCCGTTGTGCCTAGTGAGCCTCCATACTTGTTGAAATAGCTTCTCACATTGGCCACAGTGCGTGTAGTGTTGTCAGTTGCTGTCTCCACCACTATCGCCACACCAAAGGGGCCATAGCCCTCATATACTACTTGTTTATAATCAGAAGCATCTCTATCTGTTGCTTTTTTGATGGCACGCTCCACAGTGTCCTTAGGCATATTCTCCTTTTTGGCCTGTTGCATCAGTACGCGTAGGCGTGGATTGGTGTCAGGATCGGAGCCTCCTTCTTTTGTTGCTATTGTAATCTCTTTTCCAATCTTTGTGAATACTCTGGACATATTGCCCCAGCGTTTCATCTTTCTCTCTTTTCGATATTCAAATGCTCTTCCCATATTTTGGATTTTAGCTTTTTGATTTATTTATTTAAATGTATATATTGATTTCGCTCCTTTTTTAAATAAGACTATGAATTATCTAAGCGTAGCTCCTAATTCCTTTTCCAAATTGTTCTGTATCTTCTTCATCACATTATCAATTTGTTTGTCTGTAAGGGTTTTTCCTTCGTCCTGAAGCATGAAGTTTACTGCATACGATTTTTTGCCTTCAGGCAAGTTTTTGCCTTCATAAACATCAAACAGTGTGACTTGCTTTAACAGCTTTCGCTCCGTTTTTTGTGCGATTTGCTCTATTTGCGAAAAGGCGATGCCTTTGTCAATTAGCAATGCTAAGTCACGTCGAACTGCTGGAAACTTAGATATCTCCGAAAATTTAACTTTATTATTCGAGCTCTCTTTCATAAGTATATCCCAGTCCATTTCAGCGAAATACACATCGGTATCGATATCAAAGTTTTTAAGAATCTTCTTTGATATTATTCCAAATGAACCTATAGTCTGTTTGTGAGTTTTGATAATCATTCCAGCAGAATATTGAGGGCTTTCTATTGTTTCAAATACTACTTGGCGTTTACTAATTCCGATACGCTTCAATATATTTTCCACAAATGCCTTAACTTCATAAACAGAACTATTTTCTGATGGAGTAGCCCAACTATTTGCGGTTTGTTTGCCGCAAATCCATAATCCAATTTTAGTGCTTTCGCTATACTCGTTAAGTATTTTGTCCTCACGTTTTTTGTTGGCATCATAGTAGTAACAGTTGCCAAACTCGTAAAGTCTAAGGTCGTTATGTCGTCTGTTTCTGTTGTATGCTATACTTTCTAGCCCTCCATACATAAGTGTTTGGCGCATAACACCCAAGTCGTTGCTCAATTGGTTGATAAGAGACACATTATTGGCAATTGGATAAACGTCATTTCCCTCGTAGTACGAACGACTTGTTAATGAGTTATTCATTATCTCGTAAAAACCACTCGCTGTTAGTTGCTCTGATATAAGCGATTGCAGCTTGTATTTTCGATCTGTAGGGGTTTGATATGATAAGTTTGACTTAACTGAATCACTAAAGTCAATATTATTGTATCCGTATATTCTTAAAATCTCCTCAATAACATCCACATCACGCAACACATCCACTCTGTAGGTAGGAATACGTAGGGTGAGTTCTGAATCGCTTTCAGCTTCTATCTCTATCTCAAGACTAAGCAGAATGTTCTTGATAGTTTGTTTGTCAATTTCTTTGCCTATTAGTTTGTTAGTTTTGTCGTACGACAGAATAACTGTAGGACGCTCGATTGGGTCGGGGTAGAAGTCTCTAATATCTCCTTCTATTTCTCCTCCAGCTAACTCTTTAATAAGTAGTGCAGCACGTTTTAGTACATATACCGTATTGTTGGGATCTACTCCACGCTCAAATCTGAAAGATGAATCTGTGTTTAACCCATGGCGACGAGCCGCTTTGCGTACCCAAGTTGGATGAAAATAAGCCGACTCTAGAAATACATCAGTAGTGGCTTCCGTAACTCCTGAGTGCAAACCTCCAAATACACCAGCTATACACATTCCTCCATCAGAGTTACATATCATTAGGTCATTATCGTGAAGTTCACGTTCTATCTCGTCAAGCGTGGTAAATTTTGTTTTAGCTGATAGGGTCTTAACAATTACCTTATTGCCAGATATGTATTTAGCATCAAATGCATGCATAGGGTGTCCAGTTTCGTGGAGTACGAAGTTGGTGATGTCAACAATATTATTAATGGGTCTTAATCCTATCAATAACAATTTGTTCTTTAACCAGTCGGGACTTTCTTTTACTGTGATTCCCTTTATTGTTAATCCAGAATATCTTGGGCAAGCCTCTTTGTTTTCTACAATTATGTCAATGCCCCCTTCTTTTTTATCTATAGCAAATTCATCTACCGATGGCTTTAATAGTTTATACTCTTTACCACTTTGTTGTAGATATGCAGCCAAATCTCTAGCTACACCATAATGTGATGTTCCATCTACTCTGTTCGGAGTAATATCTATTTCAAATACAAAATCACTTTTGATATTGTAATAATCTTTTGCAAGTGTACCCACTTTAGCATCCTTAGGCAAAACAATAATTCCATCACTCGCTGTTCCGATACCAATCTCGTCTTCAGAGCAAATCATACCGTGTGACTCCTCACCTCTAATCTTAGAACGCTTGATTGTAACTTCATTATCCCCAAAGTATATTTTAGTACCTATTGTAGCAACTACTACTTTTTGTCCTTGTTCTACGTTTGGTGCTCCACACACTATGTTTAGAGGTTCGTCGCTATTTCCAATATTAACTGTTGTGAGTCTAAGATGATCGGAACTAGGATGCGGCGTGCATGTAAGCACCTCTCCGATAACTAATCCTTCTAGTCCACCACGAATGCTTTGAATTTCCTCTACACCACCTGCTTCTAAGCCTATTGATGTCAGTGCATCAGCCGTTTGTTGAGGTGTTAAATCGAATTGTATATACTCTTTGAGCCAGTTGTATGAAATGTTCATTGTTTAATATTAATTTGATATTCTGAGAATACTTTACAGAAAGGGTTCAAAATTACAAAATAAATGTGTTACTTTTAAGAATTTTGTCTTTGAATAGACTTAATCTGTTGAAAATTATGGTTTACAGACATACCATATTATATGTGTATGCTAAAATTTATATCCAATATGCATAAAATTATCCCATGCTACATACTTTACATTAGGCTTAACTTTGTATCTTGTATGTCTAATGTATCTGTTTCGTTCTAATCCAATGTATGTATTTGGAGTTATATCATATTCTGCGCCTAGGCTTAAGTAATATAGTTGCGCCACACTCCGTTCGCCCTGTGTATCTAGATGACTAATTTCATATTGCGTAAACTCATCGAAGTTTAAGTCTTTATCGTAACCCTTCCATGAATATATATTGTAGTCTTCTGCTTTTATGCTTAGTTTCATTTTTTCGAAAAGATCTACTTCACCCATTGCTTTCAGGCTAAATCCACTACCTATGTTGTAGTCTCGTTTATCCAATCGGAAATAATCTGATTTACTCGCACCTAAAGCAATACCATTTACA
>JAAYFB010000158.1 GCA_012728465.1 Proteiniphilum sp.
GTTCCCCTAACATCTTGTATCTCCTTGTGATTTTCGCCCCACCACTTCCTGTGATAATATGGATCAGTAAAATATATGCCACCATTGGGAGATACCCACACATCATTAGGTCCGTTTAAATACTTATTATCATAGCTATTGCAAAGTGTGATTAAGTTTTTATTTTCGTCAAAGTAGGCCAATTCATTTTTTTCGTCAGCACAAGTGAATAGCCTATATTCAGAATCGAAGTACATGCCGTTTGATCTTCCCGTACCTTCAAGCCAAAGCATTATGCCCTCGTCTTCATCCCAAACGTATATTCTATCATTGGGCTGATCGGTAAAATATACGCGCCCATCTTTATCCGCTGTTGGTCCTTCGGTAAATGAAAAGTCGGAGCCTGCTTTCTCTACAGCGGCATTAATGGCTATAATGGACTTACTGTCCTCTTGTGCTTGCATCAATAATGCTGAAGGCATTATTAGTGAAATTGCTATTATTATTGTTTTATTCATATCATCATGGGGTAATTAAAAGTTTATTTAGACTGCAATATACAAAAAGCTCCTGTGAATAAATATTATCACAGGAGCTTTTTTAAGAAACATATCAATACAAACTAATCATCCAATTTCCACGAATGCACCGCCACTATCTCGGCGCTATTAAATGCATTCTTGTTCATTTCTTTTATCTCTTTAATCAAGGTGTCCGACTTATTATTATCTGCTTCCTGAATTAAAATGCTTGCATTGTATCCAGGCCATATTGCAGTGTTTAGCCTTGGCTGTGCGTAATCACTTTTGGCCGTTACTAAATCTATTGTTTGGTAGTTCATTATCTCCATTTCATCAATCATATCCCAAAGGATCTCTACCATACTGATGTTGCAAGTTATATATATAAATTTCATATCATATTTGTTTTAAAAGGGCAATCACATAGGATTGCCCTCTACGGTTATTTTTGTGCACGCATGCGTGCCATTTCTCTATCTTGCTTTAGTGTGCGATGATTTAGTGCTGTGTACATCGTTGGAACAATGATTAGTGTAACGATAGTTGACACGAGCAATCCACCAATAATTGTAATACCTAGTGGGGCATACATCTCTTTACCCATTCCTGAGCTAAGCGCCATTGGCAACATACCAAGTATGGTGGTCATAGATGTCATAAGTACTGGTCTCAATCTAGATCGACCTGCCTCCATAACTGCATCACGTAGGTTGTAGTTACGCTTGCGAAGCATATTGGTATAGTCCACAAGAATAATTCCATTGTTTACCACAATACCCACAAGCATAATCAATCCTATAAATGTGGTTACACTAAGCGTAAGTCCCGTAGTAAAGAATGCCCATATCACTCCTACCAATGTAAATGGTATTGCAAATAGAATAATAAAAGGGTCTTTAAGTGACTCAAATTGTGCTGCCATAACCATATATACCAATATTATTCCGAGGAAGAAGATTAGGTATAGTGAGCTAAATGACTCTGACTGATCACCCACCTGACCGCCTATTTCTATATTCACTCCTTCGGGTAGTTGCACCTCATCAATAATATTTTGAGCAATAGCAGTTGCATCACCAAGAGAAATATCTAACAAGTTGGCTGTTGCTTTCACAAATCGCTGTTGCGCTTGACGCTGTATTTCTAGTGGACCTGTTGTTTCTACAATATCTGCGATAGCCGATAGTGGCACTGCTTTGCCAAGCAAATTGGTCACAGTCATTTCGTTTAGCTTAGCCACCTGATTGCGATACTCGGGTTCGTATTGCACCACAATGCCATATTCGTTACCACCTTCAGTAAACTCACCAGATTCAGTTCCAAATAGGTTTTGACGTACTTGCATACCAATCATTGCCACGTTAAGTGCCATTTGCGAGGCTTTGTCTTTATCAACTATAATTTGCACCTCAAGCTTACCTGGATCTATAGTCGTAGCTACATCAGTAAACGTTTGTTCATCAATCATCTTTTGCTCAATCTCACGAATAACCGAGTTTAGCTTATCATAATCATTGCCTGTTGCAATAACTTCAATAGGTCGTTTGTTACCCGTAAGTGCTGATGCTAACACACTACCTCCCTGCACACGCACTTTTTCTAGTTGTGGCATATCTTCTACTCTTTTTCTAACTGCGTCGCCAATCTCTCCTGCACTACGCTCTCTATCATCTGAGGGGATAAGGTGACACAACACTGTACCTACGTTTTTACCCTCCTTAAACCCTACTGTAGTAAGCGTACCATCCTTAGTTTGTCCTGATATAGATGCTAACGCACCATCTGCAATCTCAGGAATCTCGTCAAGCATTATTTGCAATATGCGTTGTCCAATGCTATCAGTCTGCTGTGCACTTGTTCCCACTTCTGTTTCATATACTACCGAAATGGTTCCTGCATCAAAATCAGGAATGTAGTCAGTTCCCACATTGCGAGCCAAAAACATAGTGCCCACAAATATTGCTAGAGCTACTGTTAATGTAATTCCTTTATGAAATACAGCCCAACCAAGTAGTGATTTATAACCATTCTCTATTTTATTAAATACCTTCTCACTAGCAATGTAAAATTTAGAATGACGCTTTTCATCCTTACCACGTGGTGCTTCTTTCAATAGTCGTGATGAGAGCATTGGCGTAAGTGTAAGTGCCGTAAACAGTGATGTTGCCAAACATACAGAAGTAATAATAGCCAACTGCTTAAACATTATACCTACAATACCCCCCATGAATAACATAGGCAAGAAAACCACAAGAGTGGTTACGGTGGATGCCACAATGGCCATACCCATTTCTGAAGCACCAAATATTGCAGCCTGCTTTGGCTTAGCGCCACTCTCGATGTGTTGTGTAATGTTCTCAAGCACTACAATGGCATTGTCAACCACCATGCCAATGGCAATGATTAATGACATTAGAGAGAATATATTAATTGTATATCCCAACAAGTACATTGTGATGAATGCACTAATCAAAGAGATAGGCATTGTGACGAAAACAATAAGACTAGATTTCCATTCTCTCAAGAACATAAGCACTACAAGAGTAACAAATATAAGAGCATACCAAATAGATGATGTAAGGTTTTTAACCGTCGATACAACCATTTCATCAGTACTCATTACCTCGTATACTTCTATATCAGAGGGTAGGGAAGATTGTATTTCCGCCATCTTTGCACGAATAGCATTTGCTACTTCTACCGTATTGCTACCAGATTGTTTTTGAATCATCATCGCTACACCTTCACCTACGTGATTACGTGCATATGATTCTTTCTCCATAAATGTATCCTCAACTGTGGCTACATCCCTCAATCTGATTACTTGTCCGTTGAATGCCTTGAGCACTGTGTTTGCAATTTCGTCAACCGAATCAAACTTGCCTGGCAAATGTACTGAGAAATCATACACACCCATATTTATATTCCCAGCCGGAACATTAATATTGTTTGCTTTAAGCATCGTAGATATTTGCGATGTGGATAATCCGTAAGCATTAAGTTGTTGTGGGTTAACACTAATCTTGATTTCACGCTCGGGTTGTCCCAAATATACTACAGTACCTACACCATCTACTTTACGTAATACAGATGCTATGTCTTCCTCAATAATGTTTTCGATGCCATAGTAGTTTTCTTTTGCATTTACTGCATAAGCCAAAACAGGCATCATAGATGAGTTAATTTTGTAAATAATAGGCTGACGTGCAGCAGCAGGAAGTCTGTTTTTTCCAAGCTCTATTAAGTCGCGAGCATCATTGGCTGCGGAGGTTACATCTCCTCCCCAACTATAACTCAATTGAATAAAAGAGACATTTTCTTTTGATGTTGAGTTTATCTCTACAAGATGGTCGGCAGCTGCTAACACTGTCTCTAAAGGTTTGGTAACCTGTTCTTCTACCTCATTGGCAGATGCCCCAGGATATACGGTGATTACCGTAACGGATGGGAACTCCATCTCGGGCATTAAATCAAGTGGCAACATCTTTAAGGATACCACTCCAAGTAAAATGATGCCTAAAAATAACATAGCAGTTGCTATGGGTCTTTTTACGCCTATTTCAGGTAACTTCATTTGTTTTTTAGTTTTAAATTATATATAATCAATGACTGATGTGGAAAGAATATTTTACAATGATTCTATTTTACTATTTCAATCTTTGAACCATCATCCAATCTGTTTTTGCCATCAACCACAACAATAGTGTTTTCATCAATCTCGGGTATGTGTATGAATGCATCAATCGATTCGCCACGAGTTATTTTAGTACGAGTTACTGTGTTGTCGCTGTTCACAATAAATAGGTAATTTTCTCCAGTGCCTTGTTGTCTGTAAATCGCATTTACGGGAACAAACACACCTGTGGCTTGTGGCATCTCAATTGCTGTGCGACAATACATGCCTGGCTTTAGCTTTCCACTATTGTTCGCTACTGTTATCTCTACAGTTGATGTACGTGACATGGTAGATAGAACTGGCGATATATATGATACTTTGCCACTTATTACTTCATCAGGATATGCATCAAAGAATAAGTCAACGGATTGCCCTGTTTTAATAGCATTTAGCTCTTTTTCGTTTACTTCGATGCTTACTTTTAGTGGGTTAAGCTGCATGAGAGTAACTACACCACCCTTAACTTTTAAATCGTCGCTTAGAGATGGAACAAACGAGAAGTTCTCTCCTACATTTACCATCACATCTGTAAGCACACCTCCAAATGGAGCAGTAATAGATGTATTCTTTTTTAGCATGTCCACCTTGGATTGAGATGCTTCAAACTTTGCTTTTATGTGATCATAGTCCATGATGCTCATGCTGCCTTTTTCTTTTAGTCGGCTCACACGCTCAAAGTCCTTGCGAATAGCCTCTAGTTCTATCTGTGCTTGAATAAGCATCTCGTCAGACATTTCAACTATCACACTGCCTTTAGGCACAAAACTACCGCGTTGATAATTTATTTTTTCCACACGACCAGGAATTGCTGAGCCTAGATTTACCTCTTGATTTGGTTCTGCTGTACCTGTATATCTTAACTCTGGATAATATTCTTTAGTTTGGCTTGTAGCTACAGTAACTTTCACTGTACTATTTGTATCTACTGTAGTAGTAGTTTTATTTTTTGAACAACCAGTA
>JAAYFB010000024.1 GCA_012728465.1 Proteiniphilum sp.
AACATTTACTCGTCATTTCCAAAAATATATTGGCACCACACCCAAACAGTGGTTGTTGCAAATGAAAAAGCGTAATGTTGTGCAGCAATTAAGAAACACTGGGCGTTCATTTACTACTATTGCCAAAAACCTAGGTTTCTCAAGCGCATCTCATTTGTATCATTTTTGTGTAAATAAGATTGGAAAGACTCCTAGTGAGATAAGATCCAACAAATGATTTGAAAAAACAACGTCATATCCGCAATGCAAGGGTGCACCAATGTGTGTGCCCTTTATAATTTTAGGGATGAAAGGATGAAAAGGTGAACTTTTCAACTCCTCAACCTCTCAACCTCTCAACTATTCATCTCCTAATCAGCTAATCACTTTTTAACAATCACTCTATTTCCATTCAATAATCATGTTAACCAATTTAACATGACGAATAATATCACTGTTAAATATTTAACCAAAAATGACCATCAAAACTGTCTAACTATCAGATAATCAATAAAACCATGATGGTACATGGTGAATATTACATAAAAATTACTCCCAATGTCAAATGATAATGACTACTATTAAAGTAAATCACTCTGAATGTCAAATGACATTGACTACTTTTTTTATTTTTTACTACTGTTTATGGAGCTAGACAACTACTTTTGATCTTATTTAGTGGTCGAAACGTTAATGCATGTTATAGAATAGGGTCAAAATACCCCAATGTCATTTGTCATTTATAGTTCCCGAAATTTTTTACTCTCAATGTCATTTATAAACGAGAGTGATTTATTCTTTTTACTCTCGATGTCATAGCTAAATAGCAGTAAAAAGTTTCAATAACTACCAATGAAACGTATAAATGATAGTAAATGACTTCCAATACTGTAAATACATGTTATAAATAAGACTGAAAGTTAATATTTTTTATGAATGAAAAGTATAAACGATAGCTCCTGAATTTTATTTCTGTCAATGTCATTTTACATTTAGAGTTTTTGAAATAAATATCTGTCAATACCAAATGACATTTACAATTAAAAGTTTTGAAAGTTGTCGATGTCATTTGACATTTGGGTGTGAATCAGTAGATATTCAGTTGTTATTAGGTTGTGGCTGTTCTTCGCAAACAATTAAACAGTTACACTACTACACGATTACACAATCATCATTGAGATGACCCTGAAATTCTTTATATTTGCACTAAATACAATTAATAATCAGATTAATTTCAAACAATATGTATAAATTAGAAGACATACAGGTGCTTACGCTTGATGGTGAGCCAGTAAATTTGAAAAATGATTATGCCAATAAACCTCTTTTGGTTCTATTTTTCAATATAAGGTGTTTGGGCTGTGTGGGCAGAGCCATTCCTCTTGCATATGAATATTTAAAAGAATATGAAGGCTTAGAAGTCATAGCCATACACACTAGTTTTGGTAATGAAGTGGTAACTAAAGATGACATAATAAATATATTTACCACTAAAGAACTACCTTTCCCCATATTTTATGATATTGACAGAACCAATTACGAAAAATTTGAGTGTGAAGGTACTCCACATTGGTTGATATTCGACAAGTCGGGCAATTTGTTTCGGTCGTTCTATGGTTCGCAGGATGGAGCACAAACTAGATTGATGTATGCGATAGATGAGCTTGTGGCAAACAGCAATTAGCAACAGGATATTGGCAAACAGCCAAAAGCTAAAAACCAGCATTGATATACGTTTTTCACAATTATCACGTTATATATAACGAAAACAGACAACAACTTACAAATATGATAGATTACATAAAAGGAGAAGTTACCGAATTAACTCCCACTTCAGTCACGTTAGAAGCCTATGGCATAGGCTATTTCATAAATATATCACTCACTACCTACACTCAATTGCAAGGGCAGAAGGGCCCAAAGGTGTATATTTATGAGGCCATTCGCGAAGATTCGCACACATTATATGGTTTTTTTGAAAAGCACGAGAGAGAAATATTTAAGCACCTAATTAGCGTGTCGGGTGTAGGCCCAAACACAGGAAGGATGATACTGTCATCACTAACTTCTCAAGAAGTGGAGTCAGTTATAGCTTCTGAGAATGCTACAATATTGCAAACAGTGAAGGGAATAGGCGTTAAGACAGCCAAGCGCATTATACTTGACCTAAAGGATAAGATAAAATATACAGAGAGTGGAGCTACCGTTACGGTATCAGCAGCAATGTTTGCGGCAGGGCACGGCCAAGAGGCTGTTTCAGCACTTGTAATGCTAGGATTTTCGAAGCCAGCATCCGAAAAGGTGGTTGCTAAGATTGTTAAGGAGTCACCATCCTTGACCATAGAAGCCATAATAAAGGAATCTCTTAAACGAATGTAGTTGAACAGCTGTTAGCAATTGGCTTTTAGCTAGTTGTCAGCAGCTAACAGCCAACATGAAAGCCAAACATTTACATATTGTCCTTTTGATTGCTCTACTTATTTTAGGTGGAGCATTTGGTCTTTATGCAGATGAGCCAGATTCTACAAAAATAAAATTTCCCGTTCAAGAAACGGGACTCAAAACTATTGGAGATTTAGATAAAAAATCGCCTATTGACCTTAACACACCATCTAATGTGAAAACTGTAGTTGTATATGACTACAAAACAAATAGATACCTATTTCAAAACAGAATTGGTAGTCGTGTAGTAGGCATACCATTTTCGATGACGCCTGCTGAATACATGGACTACAGGTTGAAGGAGCTAAACAACTCTTATTTTAAAAATAGAAATAGTATAAAGCCAGAGTTGGCAACTAACGCATCAAAAGACAAACCATTCTCTTTATTAAACATACGCAAAAGTAATAACTTATTAGAAGATATTTTTGGACCAGGTGGTGTGCAATTTACCACACAAGGATCAATAGAATTATCAGCAGGATTGAAGCGAGATGTTATTGACAACCCTACTCTACCAGAACGTGCACGGGTTCGCAACAATTTTGATTTCGACCAACAAATACAACTAAGTGTAAATGCCAAAGTTGGTAATAAAATTAACTTTGGTATGAACTATGATAATGATGCAACTTTTGATTTCGATTCAAAGCGCATTAATCTAGGATATCAAGGAGACGAGGATGAGATAATAAAAAATATTGAAGCAGGAAATGTAAGTATGTCAACCAGCAATTCGCTTATTCATGGTGGATCTGCACTATTTGGTATTAAGTCCGATTTGCAGTTTGGTAAACTAAGAATTGGTGCAGTGATATCTCAACAGGAGTCAGAATCTAAAACTATCAGCTCGCAAGCAGGAGCACACACGACTTCCTTTGAGATAAGTGCTGATCAGTATGACGAAAACAGACACTTCTTTCTGGGCTACTACTTTAGAGACAACTATGATAATGCTTTGGCAAAGATGCCCTACATTCAGTCATCAGTATTGATTACACGAATGGAAGTGTGGGTAACAAACAAGCGTGGCAATTATGATCAAGCTCGCAATGTGTTAGCCTTTGCCGATATGGCTGAGAACAACACAATACATAACCCATTGTGGCAACCATCAGGTAATATCTCAGCTCCGCACAACGACGCTAACAATCTATATCCAAGTATGATTTCTAACTATTCTGCAGTGCGGGATATTAGTTTAACGGGTAGCATTTTACCACCAAATTTAGTGATTGGTCAAGACTATGAAAAGGTTGAGAATGCTCGTTTGCTTAACTCTAACGAATACACATTTCAGCCACAGTTAGGATATTTATCACTTAAATCTCCACTTCAAGCAGATGAAGTTTTGGCTGTAGCATATGAATATACGTACAACGGAAAGGCATATCAGGTTGGTGAGTTTTCGAATAACATTGGCAGAGAAACAAACGAGCAAGTGGCAAATCAAGGAGGAGCCCTATTTTTGAAATTATTGAAACCTGTGTCGTTATCACCCAAGGCTTACACATGGGACTTGATGATGAAAAACATATATGCCTTAGGATATGGAGCAAGCA
>JAAYFB010000159.1 GCA_012728465.1 Proteiniphilum sp.
ACCTTAGGCAATCGCTTTATATATATATCACAAAAGTGTTCTTATTATTATTATCCTACACTACCCTCAAGGCTAATTTGAAGTAGTTTCTGTGCTTCAACAGCAAACTCCATTGGAAGCTTGTTTACTACCTCTTTTACATATCCGTTAACGATAAGACCAATTGCCTCCTCTTCGCCCAATCCACGTTGGTTGCAATAGAATATTTGGTCTTCGCTAATTTTTGAGGTCGTGGCCTCGTGTTCTAACACTGCACTGGTGTTACTTATATCAGTGTAAGGGAATGTGTGTGCACCGCAATGGTCTGTTAGCAACAAGCTATCACATTGTGAGTGATTACGTGCATTATCTGCCTTCTTGCCAACTTTCACCAATCCACGATAAATATTATGGCTACTTCCTGCCGAGATACCTTTTGATACTATACGGCTACGAGTATTCTTACCGATGTGAATCATTTTAGTGCCTGTATCGGCCTGCTGGTGATTATTTGTTACTGCTACTGAGTAAAACTCTCCCACAGAATTATCTCCAGATAGAATACATGATGGATACTTCCAAGTTATAGCAGAACCTGTTTCAACTTGCGTCCACGAAATTTTAGAATTATTACCCTTACATATTCCACGCTTGGTTACAAAATTAAGTACACCACCTACTCCATTTTTATCGCCTGGATACCAATTTTGTACGGTTGAGTATTTTATCTCTGCATTTTCAAGTGCTACAATCTCTACAATAGCAGCATGAAGCTGATTTTCATCTCTCATTGGAGCTGTACATCCTTCTAGATAACTTACGTATGAGTCATCATCTGCAATGATAAGAGTACGCTCGAACTGACCCGTGTTTGCAGTATTGATACGGAAGTATGTTGATAGTTCCATTGGACAACGAACACCCTTAGGAATGTACACAAATGATCCATCACTAAATACTGCCGAATTAAGTGCAGCATAAAAGTTGTCTCTGTACGGAACAACAGTTCCTAAATATTGCTTTACTAAGTCAGGATGATTCTTTACAGCATCACTAAATGAGCTAAATATAATACCTTTTTCAGCCAAAGTCTCTTTAAAGGTTGTTTTTATAGATACACTATCCATAACTGCATCTACGGCAATTCCAGCAAGCTGTTTTTGCTCATTGAGAGGAATACCCAATCTTTCGAATGTTTTCAAAAGCTCTGGATCAATGTCCTCTATGCTTTTAGGCTTCTTTTTGTTAGTTGGGTCTGCATAATATATGATGTTTTGAAAATCAATTTCAGGCAAATTCAATTTAGCCCAATTAGGATGCTCCATTGTTTTCCAATAACGAAAAGCCTTCAAACGGTATTCTAGCAACCACTCCGGCTCATCTTTCTTGCTCGAAATTAATCGAACCACATCCTCGTTAAGTCCTTTGTCAATAGTAAAGGTTTCGACTTTGGTGTGAAACCCATATTTATATTCTTGCGTTGTTAATTCGTCTAATATCTGATCTTGAGTAAGTTCTTGCATAATTAAAATTATTTATCGAATTAATCGATTCGTTCTAAATGTGAAGGGGTTATCTCCCTCTTCGGCCTATAAACAAACATAGTCATGTTTTGTTTAGGCAAAAATACATCAAATTGTGAACAATCCTGATATCAGAGAGTTATAAATGATGAATTTTAAATACAAACAAAGCTGAAAGCAAGCAATTAAAAAGTAATTAATTACTATTTAAACACTAATTAGAAATATGAATAAAGCAATTAGAAACAAGGCTCTACTTATTGTTGATGTGCAAAATGATTTTTGCCCAGGCGGTGCACTTGGAGTAAAAGATGGGGACCAGATTATTCCTGTGATTAATAATATTATTGACAAATTTGATTTCGTGATTACTTCACAAGATTGGCACCCTACGGATACTGTGCATTTCGAAAAATGGCCTGTGCATTGTGTTGCAAATCAAAAAGGATCAGAGTTTCATCCTGATTTAAATATAGACAAGGTTGATCTTAAACTATTAAAAGGAACTGCAAACAGAGATGATGGTTACTCGGCCTTTGAGGCCACTAATGCTTCACTAACCAAATATATTAATGAAAACCATATCACAAACTTATACATTTGTGGTATAGCTACTGACTATTGTGTTAAGGCGTCTGTGCTTGATGCACTAGAGCTGGGTATTCATACAGCAGTAATAACCGATGCTATTGCCGCAGTAAACCTAAAGCCTGGGGATGATAAAAAGACCTTGGACGAGCTTTATAAAAGTGGAGCAACATTGATAGAAAGTGCGGATATTTGACAATAAATACAAAAACCAATATTACATAATAATGATAAATGAGCATGATGATGGGTTAGTGCTTATGGATATGCCGCTAACACTAATTTAACATCAAAATGAGAGGCAATCTATTATGGTTCATACATTTAACTATGACAAAATCAACACCGTTAATATATTAACTAAAAATTAGGCCAAAGAAATACTAGATGCCACATTTACAACCATAAACCATTTTCATGATTGTAAAACTTACCTAAACTTACGGCAAAGCCAACTTTGGCTTTTGACTTTATAAAGAAATGAAGACTTAAACCAAAATTGGAATGACGATGATAACAATTAAAATTGCTGGATTGAAAAAGGCTGAACTCAAGATTTAGAATATCAACTCAAAGGGTTATATTTGTAGCAAAAATATTATATGGCAATTAAGTTTGGCAGGACATGGTGGGGCGAACATTGGCTTCGTTCACTAGAAAACGTAGATTACGATAATAGACTTCCAAGAGGAGCCTCGTATGCAAGAAATGGATATGTGAAAGACATTAAGACAAAAGGCAATCAAATAGTTGCAAAAGTTTCTGGAAGTCGTCCCAGACCTTATAATGTTAACATAATTGTTCCTCCATTTTTTGAAAATCAAATTGAGTTTCTAATTGACGAAATAATTAAGCGCCCAGCCCTAATATCCAAACTATTAAACAGAGAGTTGGATCCTGAAATATTATCTATCGCAGAAAAACAAGGATTAAAAGTATTTCCGAAACAATGGACCGACTTCAAAATGCAGTGCTCCTGTCCCGATTGGGCAGTTCCATGCAAGCATTTGGCATCTGTGATATACATGATAAGTAGCGAAATTGACAACAATCCTTTTTTAGTATTCGAAATACACGGTGTTGATCTAATAGAAGAATTGAAAAAGAGGGGAATCGTTATTACTGAAAATAAGGCTACTAAGATAACTACACTATCATCAATACTGAAGGTTTCAAGAAAAAAGAAACCAGATTACAATGATGATTTAGCTTACGAAAAAGTCAATTTCTCGAAGCTAAATGATTTGTCAGAATCACTAGTGATGATACTGCCCGATATGCCACCTTTTTATGGCAATGGAAATTTTAAAGACAAATTCAATGCACAGTTTTTGCGAATCACTAAAGACGCAAAACGAATAATTGCAAAAAAACTATCAATAGAAGCACTGTATCCTAAACATAAAATTGATGATAGTTTAAATAGTCATTCAACATTACATTTAACCATAAACTACAACAACGAGGTTGATGTAAATGGAGAAAATCATTCTTTGAACAAGATAAGTAACCTTATTCCTCAATTGTTCGAATTAAATATTGATAGAATACTTGATTATCAGCCCTCAGTTGCAGCTATGCATAAAATACTTTTTGCATCGCTACATCTAATAGCTAACGGCAATGTCGTACCCCAAATAGTTCAGCTAGAGGATAAAAGCTTTATAATTAGATGGATTCCTGCAAAAGTAGATTTGCAGGTACGCACACTTATTGAAAGACTCATAGATATAATTCCCCCAAACATACTTCTAATAATGCGCAAAGTGGGCAAAACGGAAAAGCTAATGCCACTCGAAAATCAAATAGAAGAAATAATATCAGTGTTTACAACCCATCTAATATCTAAACTATCAAAAGATACGAAAGAGGATTTATTCGAAGATATGTTTTTCAAAAACAGAGCTTATGACTTTTCCTCGGTTGGCGAAAATGCATTAAGTGGAGGAATTAAAGTATGGTTAGATAGATTTTATATAACTACTGGCGAACACAGGCCAACAATTGTAGTATCAGAACTTGAGGATGATTTATTTGATGTTCAAATAAGCATCGAGAGCACGACAAATCCAAGTGAAGCTCCAGTACCTTTAGCATCAATACTACAAGACAGACAATATGATAGTAGCCGATTCGAAATTTTACAATCTCTTTCTCTCCTATCATCTTTTATAAAAGGGCTAGACAACTATATTAATACTGGTGCAAAAGACTCAATAAAATTTGGAATAGAAGACTTTTCTCCCTTTCTAATTGATATTATTCCAGCAATTAAGTTGCTAGACATAAAGGTTCTACTCCCCAAATCTCTTCAACATCTTATAAAACCAAAGCCAAGTGTAAAGCTAAAAGCAAAAACATCAGATCAAAATAGTTTTATCAAACTAAACGAACTACTAGCATTCGACTGGCAAGTAGCACTTGGCGATACACTTATCACACCCGAAGAGTTCCAAAAGTTACTGCATAATGCTGGAGGATTGTTCCGTTTCAAAGAAAAATATGTACACGTAAGCGAAGAAGAGCTCACAAAACTATACAAAACACTTAACAGTAGCAATCAACTTAATTCTTTCGAATTGCTACAAACTGCATTGGCCGAAGAGTATCAGGGAGAATCAATCAGCATAACAGACGAAGTACGCAATATTATTAGAGATTTAACATCAAATGATGACGTACCACTACCCAAAGGACTAATTGCTGACTTGCGCCCCTATCAACAACGAGGCTTTTCGTGGATGTACAAAAACAGTAGAATAGGATTTGGCAGCATCATAGCAGATGACATGGGTCTAGGTAAAACACTTCAAGTTATTGCAATCATCCTGAAAATGAAAGAAGATAAAGCAATAAATGATAAACATAAAGCCCTAGTGGTAGTACCAACGGGACTCTTAACAAATTGGAAGTCTGAGATTGAAAAGTTTGCCCCATCCATAACCACTCATATTCATCACGGTAGCAATAGAGACATCGATAACTTTGATGCCGACGTAATGCTTACAACCTATGGAGTGCTAAGAAGCGATCATTCAACACTGAAAAAGAAAAAGTGGCAAGTTATGATAATTGATGAAGCACAAAATATCAAGAATCAAGACACAGCACAGTCTAAAGCGATCAAAAGCATCCCAGCTAGCACTAAAATAGCAATGAGTGGTACACCCGTAGAAAATAGGTTAACAGAGTTTTGGTCAATAATGGACTTTGCAAATAAAGGGTATCTCGGAAATGTGAAATCATTCAAAACAGAATATGCTAACCCTATCCAAATATTCAATGATGAAGGAGTAGCTAATCGTTTCAAGAAAATAACTTCACCCTTTATGATGCGCCGAATGAAGTCGGACAAATCAATAATATCTGATTTGCCTGATAAACTAGAACAAAACCAGTATGCTATTCTTAGCAAACAACAAGCTGCACTTTACGAAAAGACAATGATGGCAGCCATGGCAGAAATAGAGGGTATTAGTAGCAATGATGGTCAATCTCTTTTCAAGCGTCAAGGTCTGGTGCTACAAATGATATTAGCACTAAAACAAATATGCAATCACCCCACCAACTTCCTTAAAAATGGAAATTTAGATCCAATGCTGTCGGGTAAGATGGAGTTGCTCTTAGAATTACTAAGTAGTATAATTGAAGCAGGAGAAAAAGTATTAATTTTCACCCAATTCAAAGAGATGGGTGATCTACTCCAAAAATTCATTACAGATAAATTCGGAGAAGAACCAATGTTCTATCACGGTGGTTGCTCAGTAAATGAGAGACAACAGATGGTTGAACGTTTTCAAAATAATCGTGCCGATAAAATATTCTTGCTTTCACTTAAAGCTGCTGGAACAGGGCTAAATCTAACCGCAGCATCTCATGTAATTCATTATGACTTATGGTGGAATCCAGCAGTTGAAAACCAAGCAACAGACAGAGCTTATCGTATTGGGCAAAAGAATAATGTAATGGTTCATCGCTTTATTACTAAAGACACTTTTGAAGAAAAGATAGATGCTATGATTCAACAAAAGAAAATGCTTGCTGATATGACAGTCGCTACTGGAGAAAATTGGATAGGCAAACTAAGTAACAAAGAACTTAGAGAGTTATTTGAGTAATATAATGACTAAGGGCAAAGTACATTTGTGATGGTAAACTATCATTAACTGGCAGGTAAACTACAGAGCATCTAATTAATAATAGATTATATGTTTGAAATAAAAAAGTGCAATATCAGATATCCTTATAGTCTGAATATTGCATTAAATTATTAAGTGACCAATACAATACTAAGACTAGACAAAATAAAATCAAAAAAGGAAGCCCTAAAACCTAGAACTTCCTTTTCAAATAGTTGCGGAGGCAGGACTTGAACCATACGTTCGCCATGGGCGAATATGAACACATCGAGCTACTAAAATTACAGTAAATTTTGAATATACCTTCTTCCAACACCCGATTTAAAATACTTTTCTCTTGCAATTGCCTCTTTTTTTGTTCCATAAGATTCAA
>JAAYFB010000160.1 GCA_012728465.1 Proteiniphilum sp.
AGTGTGCGGTGTATTGATTAATTGGGCAAACATATAGGTTTGCCCGTACATGGTAGGGGCCAACCAATCTCTCCCCCTCGCTTCATAACGAGGGGCTGTTGGTTGTTTGCTTCCTAGCAAACATTATCATCATTATCGTTGGAAACGATTGGCCACTTACCCCGCGTTAAGGACGTGTTCGCAGTAGGCGAAAACAGGGGGAGTGTCATTCAGTTGTTATTCGGGATCATCGATTCAACTCCCGATAGCTATCGGGATCATCGATTCATCAATTACTCAATAACTCAATAACTCGATTAGTTTGAATTAGATGTATGATAACTAATAAAAAATATTTACCTTTGTGCGCTGCGAAGTGCAATTTAATTAAAACCTGTAATTAAAATATGATTAGGATTAGTTTTTTCTCAGTAGTGGTAATGATAGCACTATTTTTTAGTTCGTGCGGTTCATCCAAAAAGGTGGCCTATCTTCAAAACTCGCAAGATATTACCGAGGAGGAGTATTTCACACAAATAGGCAACATGTATGATGCTAAGATAATGCCAAAAGATATTTTGACAATAACAGTGTCAACTACAGATCCTGAGGCGTCTCTCCCCTTTAATGTAACTGTGCCATATCAACGTGAAGGTCAAAATGAGCTACTTAATGCACAAACAAAATTAAACACCTATTTGGTGGACAACAATGGCGAGATAGACTTCCCTGTGTTGGGGATGATTCGCCTTAGTGGATTGACAATTAGAGATGCAGAGAAAAAGGTTGTTGAGCTGCTAAAGCCTTACATCAAAGAGAAACCACTAGTGGTGGTTAAGTTTGGTAATTACAAGATTTCTGTTCTTGGTGAGGTGGCAAGGCCAGGCACATTCACAGTGTCGCAAGAGAAGATAAATATATTGGAGGCTCTGGCTATGGCAGGAGATATGACAATATATGGAGTGAGAGACAATGTGAAGGTGGTGCGTGAGGATGCCAAAGGCAACAAGCGAATTATGCAAATAAACTTGAACGACCCTTACTTGGTGTTCGCGAAAGAGTATTATTTGCAACAAAATGATGTGGTGTATGTGGAGCCAAACAATATTAAAGCACAAAATGCACGCATTGGTAGTGTTACTACATTATGGATATCAGGACTTTCGATAGCAATAACGGTGGCGAACTTATTGATTAATATTTTAAAATAATAGATGGAGACGTTGAATAATATTTCAGGCGAGACGGAAAGTAGTAATCCTACGGACACAGTCGAGCTGATGGATATCGTAAGAAAGTACATTAAACATTGGAAGTGGTTTATAATCTCGTTGGTGGTGGTGATGTTTGCTGCCTTTGTATATTTGAGATATGCCACACCAATCTACACAGTTGAGTCGGACATTAAGCTAAAGGATGCATCAGGATCGTCAGCTGGCGGAGTGATGTTTGAAGAGCTAGGTATGGTGGGTGCTGTGGATAACATATCGGACGAGGCGGAGGTGATACGTTCGCGAAACATTGTTCGCACTACTATTAATAGGCTAAAGCTTCACACCTCCTACATTGTGGAAGGCAGAGTAAAGAGTACCGACTTATATAAAAATAGTCCTGTGGAGGTGGGTATGGAGCAATCGCAACTGGATAAGCTAGATAATCCAATTGAGTTTGCTATGAAAGTGGGTGAAGATGGCGTGCATGTGTCGGGCATCATTGGCGGTGTGATGGTAGATACTACATTTATAGAGCTACCTGCATTGCTAGCTAGCGAAGTGGGTAACATAAGCTTTGTGAAACGTGATGGAGTTACTAGTAACGAGTCTCTGCTTAATGTAGTGATTGAAAATCCTAATGCTACCATTACTAAATATAGAAATAACTTGACTGTAGCCTCTAAAAATCCTCGTTCAAGATCTACTGTGCTTAATATGACAATAAGTACCTCTTATCCAGAAAAGGGCAAGGATTTCTTGGCTATGCTTGTTGATGTATATAACAACGAGATGATTGAGGATAAGAATATGGAGGCACTCAATACTCAAAAGTTTATCAATGAGCGATTGTCTATAATAGATGCCGAGCTTAGCGATGCAGATGCAAGTGTTGAGAAATATAAACAATCTCAGGGATTGACAAACATACAGGCCGATTTGCAGCGAGATATGCAAATGGGTAATCAGTACGAGCAACAACTTGTGGAGGTGGAGACACAGATAAATGTGGTTAGTTCACTACGTAATTATGTGAATGATGCTAGTAATGATGATAAGCCTATTCCTAGCAATATTGGTATAAATGACCCCACACTTGTGGCCACTGCCAATGAGTATAATAAGCTATTGATGGAGAGGGAGCGTATGGCGCAAAGCATGACTGACGAAAACCCAGCCATGAGGCGATTGAATGAACAAATTTCAAGCTTGAGGTCAAATATCAATTCATCTATTTCGAGTGTTCAGGAGGGATTAAATATTCAGCGTCGCGATTCTCGTAATCAGGCAAACATGTATGGAGGTAGATTGAGCACAATGCCCACACAGGAGCGTGAGTTTGTGGATCTTACTCGTGAGCAACAAATAAAGCAGAACCTGTTTTTGATGCTCCTACAAAAGCGTGAGGAGAATGCTTTGGCATTGGCAGCTACTAGCAACACAGCTAAGATATTGAATGAGGCGGTGAGGACAAACATAGTTTTCCCTAAGACCAAAATAATCTTATTGGCTGCATTCTTGTTGGCCTTAATGATTCCAGTAGGTATAATAT
>JAAYFB010000161.1 GCA_012728465.1 Proteiniphilum sp.
AAACAGTTCTGTTTTGCCCCAATCGCAAACCACAATCACAAGAAACAGTTCTGTTTAGCCCCAATCGCAAACCACAATGACAAGAAACAGTACTGTTTTGCCCCAATCACAAACCACAATGACAAGAAACAGAATGGAATCATCAAAATGTGGTTCGCGATTTAACATAACTGCTCTGCATTGCAAAAATGTCTTAACACAAAATCAATATACCATTTAGCATTAGGCAAATCGTTTAAAGCATTTTAATAATGCAGTACTGAATTGCCAAAATGTCTTATCACATTATCATTATACCATTTGGTATTGACAAATCGGGAACAACATAGATGGTTTTCAGTCTGAAATATGTTAAATGTGACTTGTTTTGTGTTTGCCGATTCTGTTAAATAATTAACTATTCAAAAAGATGTATGTTTTCATGAGCAATATCGGAAACAATTATTGAGTATTCTCAAGTCTAAATAATTATTCTATTACTATCAGCTACACCGAACTAATTCAACGCAATCATAATCACACTTCAAATTTGACTGATTATCAGTTAACCACCTAATAGGCTTGCACTTTCTTATTTTTTTACTAACTTTGCATTCAATTTTTTGAAGAGTAAAAACATATTGATAATGAGCAAAATATTCACCGAATACAACCAACTTAACCTGTCGGAAGTCAACAAAGAGATGTTGAAGAGATGGGACGAACGTGAGCTATTTAACAAGAGCTTGGAGATGCGTAAAGGGCAACCCGAGTTTGTGTTTTACGAAGGACCACCTTCTGCAAATGGTATGCCTGGCATTCACCACGTAATTGCTCGTTCGATTAAGGATATATTTTGTCGTTACAAAACGATGAAGGGTTACCTAGTGAACCGAAAAGCAGGATGGGACACACACGGACTACCCGTAGAGCTTGCTGTGGAGCAATCTCTTGGAATCACAAAGGAGGATATAGGCAAAAAGATTTCAGTAGAAGAATATAACAATGCTTGCCGCAAAGAGGTGATGAAATACACCAAAGAATGGGAAGAGCTTACTCGTATCATGGGGTATTGGGTAGATATGAAAGACCCATACATCACCTATGACAACAAGTACATTGAAACTCTTTGGTTTCTACTAAAAGATATTTACAACAAAGGACACTTATACAAAGGGTACACAATCCAACCATACTCGCCAGCAGCAGGCACAGGGCTTAGCACACACGAGCTTAACCAACCTGGTAGCTATCGCGATGTGAGAGATACTACTTGTGTTGCTCAATTTAAAATAACTAATCCATCAACCGAATGGACTGAGTTTGGTGAACCATTCTTTCTTGCATGGACCACTACACCTTGGACATTGCCTTCTAATATGTTATTGGCAGTCGGTCCTAATGTAGAATATGTAGCTGTACAAACTTACAATCAATACACTAGCAAGCCAATGACTGTTATATTGGCTAAGAATCTTGTATCAACGTACTTCTCTGCAAAGAATGCTGATCTTAAGTTAGAGGACTACAATGAAGGAGATAAGAACATACCATTCAAGGTTCTAGATAAAATATGGAAAGGTTCTGACCTAGTAGGCTTTAGATATGAACAACTATTTCCATGGGTAAAAGTTTCGGAGAAAGCTCATCAAGTTGTAACTGGAGACTTCGTAACCACCGAAGATGGTACAGGCATTGTACACATTGCACCTACATTTGGTGCTGATGACTACAAAGTAGGTAAAGAAAATAATGTTCCTGGACTTACTTTTGTGGATAAAGATGGAAACATCAGACCAATGGTGGATATGACAGGTAAGTTCTTCCGCCTTGAAGATATTGATCAAGACTTCGTAAAAGAAAATATAAACATAGAGCTATATAAGCAATATGCTGGCAGGTTTGTAAAGAATGAATATGATGAAACTCTGTCTGCCGATGATGCAACACTTGATGTAGATCTATCTGTAGAATTGAAGCTAAATAATAGGGCATTCCGTATAGAAAGATTTCTACACAGTTACCCACATTGTTGGCGTACTGACAAGCCTGTTCTATACTATCCACTTGATAGCTGGTTTATTCGTACCACTGCGTACAAAGATAGAATGATAGAACTCAACAACACTATCAACTGGAAGCCACAATCAACTGGAAGTGGTAGATTTGGCAAGTGGCTAGAAAACCTTCAAGATTGGAACCTAAGCCGAAGCCGCTACTGGGGAACTCCGCTACCAATCTGGAGAACGGAAGATGGACAGGAAGAAAAGTTTATTGGTTCAATGAAAGAGCTAGTAGAAGAAATGAAAAAGTCTATCGATGCGGGTGTTATGAAAGAGACTCCTTGGAAAGAGTTCGACATAAACGGCGAAATTAATTATGATAAACTAGACCTGCATAGACCATATGTGGACAATATTGTATTAGTGTCAGAAAACGGCAAGCCTATGTATCGAGAGCTGGACCTAATTGATGTGTGGTTTGATAGTGGAGCTATGCCATTCGCTCAGGTATTTTATCCAAACATTGATGAAAGTGAATTTGCAAAGGTATATCCAGCAGACTTCATTGCCGAAGGAGTAGATCAAACACGTGGTTGGTTCTTCACACTACATGCTATTAGCACAATGGTGAAAGATAGTGTAGCATTTAAGAACGTAGTATCAAATGGATTGGTACTAGATAAGAATGGCAACAAAATGTCGAAAAGATTGGGCAATGCTGTTGACCCATTCGAAACGATTGAAAAGTTTGGCTCTGACCCACTTCGTTGGTACATGGTAACAAATGCCTCACCTTGGGATAACTTAAAGTTTGACATAGATGGCGTTGAAGAAGCAAGACGTAAATTCTTCGCTACACTTTACAACACCTACTCATTCTTTGCGTTGTATGCCAATGTAGATAAGTTCACAAATCAATATCCGCAAATAGATATTGACAAACGACCAGAGATTGATAGATGGATACTTTCATTGCTGAACTCATTGGTAAAAAAAGTAGATGAAGACTACAATAGCTACGAACCAACAAGAGCTGGGCGAGCAATTAACGACTTTGTAAATGACAACCTAAGCAACTGGTACGTTCGTTTAAATAGAAGACGCTTTTGGGCTGGAGAAATGAATGATGATAAACTATCAGCATACCAAACTCTGTATTATTGCCTAGAAACTATCTCTAAACTTATGGCTCCAATTGCACCATTTTATGCTGATAAGCTTTATCTAGATCTAACGGAAGCTACCAATGACAATCAGTTTGAGTCAGTTCATTTAGCTGACTTCCCTACGGTTGACGAGAATGTAATCAACACGACTCTCGAAGAACAAATGTACTTAGCTCAAACGGCATCATCTATAGTACTTTCACTAAGAAGAAAAGTAAACTTAAAGGTTAGACAACCATTGTCAAAACTAATGATTCCGGTTGCTAATGCTACAGATCAAGAGAATATTGAAGCCGTAAAAGATTTAATTCTTAGCGAAGTAAATGTAAAGGATATTGAGTTTGTAGATACAGCAAATGCTATATTAGTTAAGCGTGTGAAACCCGACTTCAAGAAGCTTGGCCCCAAATATGGCAAGTCTATGAAAGAGCTATCTAGTAGAATTCAAGCAATGGAGCAGGAAGAAATAAACGAACTAGAAAAAGCAGGGGTTATCAATTTTGTAATTGATAATAAAGACTTCACAATAGAATCTTCTGACGTAGAAATTCTATCTGAGGACATCCCAGGCTGGCTAGTGGGTAGCGAAGGACGCATAACCATTGCTCTAGATATTACCATTACCGACACACTTCGTAAAGAGGGTATAGCACGAGAAATGGTAAATAGAATTCAAAATTTACGCAAAGCAAAGGACTTTGAAATTACAGATAGAATAGACATTAAGGTTTCATCCAATAAGCTTTTCGACGAAGCCATCACAGAATTCAATCAATACATATCTGGACAAGTATTAGCAGATTCTATTGTGATAGATGAAGGCCCTTTTGAAGATGAAATAGAAATTGATGAGGAAAAAATAACAATGAGCATATTGAAAATTAAATAATAACTTTTGTTCCCACTTTCACCAATGAATAGTAATAAACTATTATCTTTGTGAAGGTGGGAAACAATAGAATCTAATGTTGATAAGTTATATTTTTTCCTGAATAAACAATACCCATATTTAAAGTGTTACCCATATTATCATTAACATTTATAAATAAGAGGACATAATCAAATAACAAAATTAAAAGATACTGTTATGAATGAAAAGACAAGATACTCTGATCAGGAATTGGAAGAATTCCGTAGCATAATTAACGATAAGTTGGAGATTGCTAAACAAGAATATGACAACTATCGAGCTGCTGTTACAAATGCTGACGGCAACGATACTATAGACACCTCCCCTACATACAAGGTTCTTGAAGAAGGAGCATCAACTCTTTCAAAAGAAGAAGCAGGTAGATTAGCTCAGCGCCAAATGAAGTTTATACAAAACCTACAAGCAGCACTAGTGCGTATCGAAAACAAAACCTATGGTGTGTGTCGTGAAACAGGAAAACTTATTCCTAAAGAGCGATTAAGAGCAGTGCCACATGCAACACTTAGCATAGAAGCTAAGGAATCTGGAAAAAGAAGATAAGCGATAAGTAAATGAATTTTAAAACTTTACACATAGGGTTGTAGGGTAGAAATAAAAAATATTTCGACCCTACAATCTTTGTGTGTTCTTACATTAGAAATAAATGAAGGATGCTACAAAAAAAAGCATAATAGCCATCTCTGTTATAGTCTTAGTTCT
>JAAYFB010000162.1 GCA_012728465.1 Proteiniphilum sp.
GGACCACGCAAAAGATTTTTGGGACAGAACCATGCTGTCTATGGTCTGGTTGATTACTCTGTTATCTTCCTCATAAACGAACATATTACAATTAGTAAAGAGACTGAGCTTTTCAGCGCATTTTTGTTGAAGTGAAGTGAAGTTTTCTTGATGTGCTTCGCCAAGCTTAGTGAATATACCAATTGTTGGCTGTATGATATGTTCTAGCGACTCCATTTCGTCAAGTTGAGAAATACCTGCTTCGAATATTGCTAAAGTATTATCGTCACTCATCTCCCACACCGATAAAGGAACTCCAATTTGAGAATTATAGCTTCGAGGAGATCTTACGATATTATAATCTTCATTCAATAGCTGATAGAGCCATTCTTTAACTATTGTTTTGCCGTTGCTGCCTGTAATCCCAATTACAGGATAGTCAAATTTTTTACGATGATGTCTTGCTATTTTTTGCAATGCACTCAATGGATTTGAGACTAGTAGGAAATTTGCATCAGTAAAGCTAACCCAACTATCGGATATTTTACTAACAACAAAGTTTCTTACTCCACTAAGATATAGTTCTGAAACAAAATCGTGGGCATCATTTTGCTTGGTCTCTAATGCAAAGAAAAGCGTTGCCTCTGCATTAGCTATTTTACGGCTATCAGTAGAAAGCTCCCAAATGGATAAATCCTTAAAGTCTTGATTTCTAATACCTATAATTGAGGCTATTTCTTTTATTGTGTACTTCATAACGTGATGAGAAATTTTAAATGTGATAACTCGGGGCTACAATCAATGTAAGGATATTTTCTGGCAAACTCCATTACACGTAATCGGGTTTGTATCAGAAACTTTTTATAGTTATCCTCGTTTTGATTAGTTGATCGATGGCTCATAGCTTTACTTAGCTTGTTCCATTGCTTATTAATATCTTGTGTAGTTTCAGAGAAGTATGTATCATGAAACTTATTCCAAATATACTCTACCGCTAATGATGAAGGATGCACCATATCGTCAGCATAAAACCTGTAGTCTCTAAGCTCATCAATAAGTATTTCGTAAGCTGGAAAATAAGATACTATATTTGGAAAAATAGTTTGCAATCTATCAATAGCTAAGTGAAGTATGGATTTGCTAATAACATTTTCATGTGCTCCATCTTTCCAGTGGCGAATGGGTGATACAGTGAAAATAAATTTAGCATCGGGATTAATCTCTATTAGCTTATTTAATATATTGGACCACTCAATTACTATTTCATCAATCGACAATCTTTCTCTAATGAAAGTGTCGGGTGTAAACTTGTGGCAGTTGGCAACAACTTGTTTCGAATATTTTAGCTTAAATGTATAGGCCGTTCCAAAAGTAAACAGAAATATATTAGTATCTCTAATCATTTTAGCTGCCTTGCGATAATCTTCATTTATTTTACTCAATGAGTATTTTGCATCATCTGATGAGTATGATCCATGATGCATAAAGCTTTGGTATATATTGTTATGATACCTCAAATCTTTAATCGTAAAACTCTTTCTTGCTAAAAGCCTATTAATTGATGAAGCAATGGAAGCAGGGTTGTATAGGATGCCAAAGGGGTTGATGTTGACATTAAATTTGTTTTCCAAAAGTTTTGTGCCAATGTTGTCTGAAAAGCATGATCCAAACATCATCATTTTGGTTTGATGGTTTATATCAATATCAGATTTAGCTATATCTATTTTTGTCAAAAGCTTCATCGTAGATTAATTTTACTACAAAAATAGCAATTAAACTGTCAAAATAGAAATATGCTTATATAAAATGTATGGGGATGTATAGTATTGTTATGTGTTGTAGTGAGTTCAAACATCTATAAAAAAGAAATGGTTGTCTCACGACAACCAATCTCCATTGTTAACCTTAAATCTAATACCATGAAAAACACAGTGCAAATATATAGCCTTTTTGCATACCAGCCAAATGTTTTGATGAGAAAGTGTGTTTAAATGTTGTTTTTTAACATAGTGGGTGCGTTTGGATGTGTTTTACACCTGTTTTTAATTAATTTTTTTATTCCACATGTAGCACCAATCCTTTCAAATATTCACCTTCGGGGTGATATATATTGATTGGGTGATCGCCAGGTTGGCTCAATTGGTGTAATATCCTAACTTTTCGGCCCGTCATTGCCGCTGCACTAAATACAGCAAGTCTGAATTGATCTTTGCTAATAGCTTGTGAGCATGAAAATGTAAATATTATTCCTCCTGGTTTAATTTTATCTATGGCTGCAGCATTTAATCTTTTGTATCCCTGTAAAGCATTTTTTATTGCACTACGATGTTTTGCAAATGCTGGA
>JAAYFB010000163.1 GCA_012728465.1 Proteiniphilum sp.
AGCTTGCAAAATAAATACCATTCTCTTTGAGAGATGCAATAAATAACTTCACCTCTTCTTAGTTTTTCAAATTACTAAGAAGAGGCGTTTTGTTTTTATAAAATATCTGCATTCTAAAAAATCCCTGTAATAATTTTATAACAAAATAGCACATCACCTAACAGATTTCTATAATATTTCCCTTATTGTTTCTTTTTATCAATTAAACCCTTATCTTTGCATCAAATACATTTAAATAATGCGGAAATTGTATTCTACATATATCCATACTACCACGATGTATATGACCCCTATGGGGGTTATATAATTTTTCACGTCCGCATTTTTGCGATGCTTTCATTAAGCTATCCGCAACTCACAAATCAAAAACATTCATTTTAACAAACAATACCGTTAAACTTTAATGGTATCAAATATTCATACTCATATGAAAGTTATGAAATTCGGTGGCTCGTCTGTCGGAACACCAGAAGGATTACAATTAGTAAAAAGAATCATTGAAAAGGAAAAAGAACCAGTAATTGTTGTTGTATCTGCTCTTGGCGGAGTTACAGACAGGTTACTTCTTGCAGCTAGTTTTGCACAAAATGGCAACTCGAGCTACAAAAATATTTTAGATGAAATTATTCTCAAACATGAGAATATTATTGAAAATTCGATAGAGGAAACAACTTACAAACGGGAGCTTATCGAAAGCACACAATTACTATTCGAAGACTTGCGTAATATTCTTAGAGGCGTATTTCTTATTGGTGACTTATCACAAAAAACATCTGATAAAATTGTAAGCTACGGAGAGCGACTTTCATCACAGATAATCAGCAAATTAATTGAAGGCGCACAGCTATATGACCCTACAACATTCATTAAAACAAATAAGCACTTTGATCACCACATCCCTGATCTGAACAAATCAAATGAACTTATACAAAACACATTCGCAAAAACTCCTATTGAAAGTGTAGCTATAGTTCCAGGATTTATCTCTTCAAGCAACGAGGGGAATGATATTACAAATCTGGGAAGAGGAGGGTCAGACTATACTGCAGCTATAATAGCTGCAGCTATGAATGCTAAGATGCTTGAAATATGGACTGACGTGGATGGCTTCATGACAGCCGACCCTAAAATTATTAGCTCTGCATATGTAATCAACGAACTATCATTTACCGAAGCAATAGAATTATCTAACTTTGGAGCTAAGGTTATATATCCGCCCACAATATTCCCTGTCTATCATAAAAATATTCCTATTTATGTAAGAAATACCTTCAATCAAGAAGCTAAAGGGACATTAATAAATAATATCTCACCCTCTCGCAATGGCAAAATAATAAAAGGTATATCCTCTATTAATGATACAGCTTTAGTTACCATACAAGGTTTGGGAATGGTAGGGGTGATTGGAGTTAATAAAAGAATATTCACAACACTTGCAGACAATGGTATAAGCGTGTTTATTGTTTCTCAAGCATCATCCGAAAATAGCACATCAATTGGAGTAAGCTCACAAGATGCACCTTTATCTAAAAAGGTTCTGAGCGAAGAGTTTGCTGAAGAGATAGCTATGGGTAGCATCAACGAAATAATTGTTGAATATGACCTAGCTACAGTGGCAATAGTTGGTCAAAACATGAAGAATGTCCCAGGAATAGCTGGACGCTTCTTTGGTGCACTTGGTCGCAATGGTATCAGCATAGTAGCCCTTTCTCAAGGTGCAGGTGAAACAAATATCTCTTGTGTGATAGCAAAATCGGAGCTAAAGAAAGCATTGAACGTTATTCACGACTCTTTTTTCCTTTCTCAATACAAAGTTCTAAACCTATTTGTAGTAGGGATAGGCACTGTTGGAGGGAAGTTATTAGATCAGATAAAGAAACAACAAAAGACACTTCAGGACCAAAATCAACTCAGAATAAATGTAGTAGGCATTGCGAATGGACGAAAAGCCCTTTTCAATAGAGATGGCATAGAGCTTGACAATTACTTTAATATTTTGATGGAAGAGGGTGTAAAAAGCTCACCCGAAATAATACGTGATGAAATATTAAAAATGAATATCTTCAACTCTGTTTTTGTAGATTGCACCGCTAGCGAAAAGGTTGCAGGATTATACGAAAATTTCATTTCTCGAAACGTTTCTGTAGTAACTGCTAATAAAATTGCTGCCTCTTCTGACTATGAAAAGTATCGCTCACTAAGAGATAGTGCTCGCAAAACAGGTGTCAAATTTTTATTTGAAACAAATGTTGGGGCTGGGCTACCTATTATCAACACAATGAACTCATTAACAAATTCGGGAGATAAAATCATCAAGCTTGAGGCTGTGTTATCAGGTACACTAAATTTCATTTTCAATACTTTGAGTGAGAATATACCATTTAGCAAAGCTATTGAGATGGCAGTAGATGCACAATTTGCCGAACCAGACCCACGTATCGACTTAAGTGGCTTAGATGTAACCAGAAAACTTGTTATTCTATCACGAGAAGCAGGAGCAATCATCAATCAATCAGATGTAATAAAAAACCTATTCATTCCTCAAAAGTACTTTGATGGATCGCTAGAAGAGTTTTGGAAAACTATAGCAGAAATGGATGCCACATTTGAAGAGCGACGCAAACAACTAGACAAAGAGGATAAAAAACTAAGATTTGTTGCCACTTACAACGAGGGTCATTGTGAGGTGGGATTACGTGAAGTGGAAAAAGGACACCCCTTCTACGACTTAGAGGGAAGCAACAATATTATTATGATTACCACTCAACGGTACAACGAGTACCCAATGGTAATTAAAGGATATGGTGCAGGTGCAAGCGTTACAGCAGCGGGAGTATTTGCCGACATTATCTCTATTGCAAACATAAGGTAGATGTAATAAAAGTGTTTACCCCTATATATTAATCCTTTTAAAGCCAAAAACATGAAATATTTAATCATTCTTGGCGATGGGATGGCAGATGATCCCGTTGCAAAACTAGGCAACAAAACACCACTGCAATATGCTAGCACTCCATACATGGATTTGCTAGCTAGTAAAGGACAAAATGGTATTTTAGATACCATTCCAACAGGAATGGATCCAGGAAGCGAAATAGCAAACATGTCAATATTGGGCTACGATGTACCCAATGTATATGAAGGACGCGGTGTTTTAGAAGCTGCAAGCATTGGTGTAAACGTATTGCCAAACGAACTGGCAATGCGTTGTAACCTCGTGTGCATAGATGGAAGCTTACTAAAAAACCATTCAGCAGGGCATATCTCTACAGAAGAGGCTTCGATTCTAATATCTTTTCTTAATAAAAGTATCGGTGAAGACATTTTCACCTTTCACACTGGTGTGTCTTACAGACATGTGCTAAAATTTAAAGGAGGCAACAAACATATATATTGTCGTCCACCTCACGACATACCCGAAACACCATTTCACCCACACCTAGTGAAACCCACTGATGAGTCAGGGATAGAGACTGCAAATGCACTTAACAAACTAATATTCAAATCCCAAGAAATCCTTGCAAACCACCCAATAAACCTCAAAAGAATCAGTGAGGGAAAATATCCAGCTAATAGTATTTGGATGTGGTCACCTGGATATCGACCAAATATGAAGCCATTGAAAGATTTGTTTCCTATCAAAAAGGGAGCTGTAATATCTGCTGTCGATTTAATTATGGGCATTGGTGTGTATGCTGGTTTAGAGGTTATTAAAGTGGAAGGTGCAACAGGACTATACGATACAAACTACGAAGGTAAAGCACAAGCTGCATTAAAGTCTTTACAGACAAATGACTTTGTTTTTCTGCACATAGAGGCCAGCGATGAGGCAGGACATGAAGGCGACGTGGAACTAAAAGTGAAGACTATTGAGTATTTAGACTCAAGAATAGTAAAACCAATTTACGAAGAAATATCTACTTGGCGAGAGGAAGTGACAATTGCTGTACTTCCCGACCACCCAACACCATGCGAAATTAGGACTCACACCAAAGATCCTATTCCATTTATTATCTATCATCGAAACATAGTACCTGACAATGTAAACACTTATGATGAGTTTGCTGCAAAGAGAGGAGCGTTAGGCTTATTAAAAGGAGATGAGTTTATGAAGACTCTATTCAATGTCAACAATTAGAAAAAACATAAGATGATATACTATAGCACCGAAAATAGATTAGAAACTGCATCATTGCAACAAGCTGTTATAAAAGGATTAGCACCCGACAAAGGATTATACATGCCCCAAGAGATTAAGGTATTAGCACAGTCTTTTTTTGACAATATTCCAAACATAAGTCTTCAAGATATTGCAAAAGAAATAGCACAATCATTCTTTGTTGATGATATACCGATAACGCAACTTAATAATATTGTCAGCGATGCACTTAATTTTAAAATTCCAATAATAGAGGTGGAACATGATATCTATGCACTTGAATTGTTTCATGGCCCCACATTTGCCTTCAAAGATGTTGGAGCTAGATTTATGGCGCGCATGCTATCCTACTTTGTGAAAGCGGAAGATCATGATACTATAAATGTTCTTGTAGCTACTTCTGGAGATACAGGTAGTGCAGTAGCAAATGGCTTTTTGGGGGTAGATGGTATAAATGTGTTTGTGCTTTATCCATCAGGAAAGGTGAGCAATATTCAAGAGGCACAATTTACCACATTGGGTCAAAACATAACCGCTATAGAGGTAGATGGCACCTTTGACGATTGCCAAGCTTTGGTGAAAGCTGCATTTATGGATAAAGATCTAAATACTAAAATGAACCTTACATCTGCCAATTCAATCAACGTTGCTAGATTTTTACCACAATCGTTTTACTATTTCCATGCCTATGCACAATTGTTAAAGCTAGGTGTAAATAAGAAAGTAATAATATCCGTACCGAGTGGTAATTTAGGAAACTTAACTGCTGGATTGTTCGCTAAACAAATGGGTTTACCTATTGAAAGGTTCATCTCGGCAAACAACTCTAACGATATATTATACAAGTACCTTAATGATGGCAAGTACCTTCCAAAGCCTTCAGTACAAACAATTGCTAATGCAATGGATGTGGGAGACCCGAGCAATTTTGCACGAATTACTAGCCTTTTCAATCATTGCCATGAAGATATCACCAGCCAAATATCGGGCTATAGATATAACGATAAAGAGATTTCAAATGCGATCAACCAAGTATTCAAAAATACTGGGTATCTACTTGATCCGCATGGAGCATGTGCATACATGGCAGCAAAATCAGATAAAAGAAGAGACGAAACCGCAATTTTTTTAGCTACGGCACACCCCGCTAAATTTAAAGATGTAGTAGAGGACTCCATTAAACACACAATAGATATTCCAAGCGAATTATTAGCATTTATGAATAAAGAGCGAGTTACTAAAAAAATATCACCCGAATACCAAAGTCTGGAAAATATTTTGATGGAGGTTGGCGGTTAGCTGATAGCTTATTAATCATTAGCTACTAACAACAATTGACTGAGGGCAATAATTCTCTTCAAAAAGTCTTAAACATATGTAGTTAAGTATTATTTTTAAAATTATAACCTATTATTAAAGCTTAATTGACTAGATTTGTGGCTTCAAACCAAACTCAGCAGGCTTTTATAGATGAGGCAACTATTTACAAATATACTTATTCTCATTGCATCTGTTACACTTATACAGTGCTCTTCCATAAAAAGGGTAAGCTCCGTAGCACCTAAAGATGTTGCAGAGAATGTCGTATCTATACCTGCCCCCAAAACACAAATAGAGCCAGAGAACATAGATACTAACAAACCAATTATTACAGATAGCACTCAAACATCTGAATTAATAGAGGATAGTAAATTAACAGGAGATTCATTAAATAATTTTTTAACAAGCGATTCAA
>JAAYFB010000164.1 GCA_012728465.1 Proteiniphilum sp.
CCTTTACCAGTTTTGAAAAAATACTTTGCCTTCTCGGCTTTCTGAGCATTGCCTAGAGAATTAAGTTTTTGTTTTATTATTATGGCCGTCATATGTTAGGACTTTAATCTATCAAAGTGTGAAGTTAGTTATAAAACATCATTAGTAATAAAAAAATACCCACCGTAATGTAACGATGGGCAATATATTTGATTAACGGATATAAAAACTCAATCAAATATCCTCGCTTACGTAATGCCCAAACTCTCTAGGATCATTCTTATCTACTAAAAGATATTTATTAACCAACCCTGTTTCGATGTAATAAATATTTGTGTAAACAAAATCGGGTGCAATTATATTCATATATTTAATTACATTATCCGGCAGTTTAGTATCAATATCCAACTCATATCTTGTCTCTTTCCAAGTTGCTTGTGCTGTATTCCAATAGAAAAGAACAGACTTTACCTTATCCTCATGTAATATAAAATATTCGTGTGATCCCGAGTTATTTATATATCCTCTTATTTCCGATTCAGGATATGTTTCATCAATAAACTTAAATTGTTTTTCGGACAAGCTCACAACAGAATTTAAGTTATATTCAGTCCAAGAGTATTTATTGAGAAATAAACCATCATCATTGATAAATGCATAGTTTAAATTATCATCTGAAGCTATAGAGGATATTTTAAATACTAAAGTATTAAGACTAGCATCTATTTCGTCACGTTCAGTTTTGTATATTTTATCAATTTGTGCACTACCATATATAGATGATGTAAACGAATCTTTTGCCTCAGGCGTAAGGTCATTAATAGTTTTCAATTCTGTCTGAGTCATTTTCCATGTTCCATCTGATTTATACCAAGCTATAGTATTAGCTCCGTTTTTGTTGGTGAAACTAATTTCGCAAATAGTATCTTTCGAAAGTGGCTCCACATAATTATTGAAGTCAGATATTATTGCATTAGGAAATTTATTATTAAACCCTGTGTGAACTTTTTCGGGAATACTCCCTTCTATCGTATCCTCTTTATCGCAAGCTGTTGTGTAGATGAAGAGAGTAAGTATAAAAGCATACTTTAAAAAATTAATTTGTTTCATTTCTATATTGTCAATTGTCTAATGTGCTATACTGTTTAAAGTATAAATATCAAAAGTAATACTTATACGTGACATGCATATAACCAATTCCATTTATTTCTATTTGCTGGTCCTACAATCATCGTCATCCGATTGTGGTGGAATCAAAAAACAGATTGACGAAGGGAAAGTACCTGGCTTAATTGTTGAAGTGGCAAAGATAAATATAATGCATTGTTATTAGCGAATGGTTTATTTATTAGAAATAAAAAACTGCCCCAAGTCAGTTTAAAAACTAGGAGCAGTATATCTAATTAATTATGGACACTCAATCAAGCATCTTCTCTTATGTGATAACCATATTTATTTTTGCCATCTTCAGACATTGAAAGATATTCATTTCCTTTATCTAATTCGATATAATAAATATTGGTGTACTCAAAATCTGGAAAGTTTTTCTCCTTGTACTTTATCACGTTATCTGGCAACTGATAATTTTTATCTAATTCATATCTCGTCTCCTTCCAAGACCCTTCCTTATCCTCCCAATCAAAGGTTACAAACTTTATTTTACCTTCGTGCTTAATAATATATTCATGCTCACTAAAGTCATAAAAATAACTCCTAATCTCTGCATCATTATATCTATCATTGATAAAATTGAAGTGATCTTGAGGTAGGTTTATTATAATACTAGGAGCACTTAGACTCCAACTCGTTTTATTAAGGAACAAACCGTCATCATTTATGAGTAGATTAAAGCCTACATTATCAGATGATATGAAATACAAGGTATAAAGACTCCCTAGTAGGCCATCACGCTCGGTTTTGTAAATCTGTTCAATATTAGCATCGGCATATTCCGAACGCATAAACGTTCGTTTAGCCCAAAACGTAAGATCATCTATAGAGTTCAATTCAGTATAGGTCAATTTCCATGAACCATTTGAGTTAAACCAAGAATTAGACTTCATTCCAATATTATCAGCAAAAGATACTTTCCACATCTCAGCTGATGAAAATGGCTCTATATGCTTAGAATAATCTGACATCCTTGCATTAGGAAATTTATTAACAAACTCTGTTCGGACTTTTTCAGGAAGAATATCTTTAAGAGGGTCATTCTTATCGCAAGCCGTAGTATAGATAAAGATAATACTAATCAATACATACTTTAATAGGTTGATTTGCTTCATAGTCTATATTATATATTGTTTAATATTACGCAATGCTATAATAAGATTCAAAAGTAATATAAAAACATTATAGAACAATCAAAACTAACATTAATTCTCTCTATTTCAACATATTTATAACAGACATCAATTCACCCTCTCTACATCATATTTTCCTTCAAAGAAACCAATAATATTTTGCACCATCTCGTTAGCCATTTTATCTCTATCTTCGATAGTTTTGGTGCCAGCATGTGGAGAAAGGACAACATTTTCAAGCTCAAGCAAATCGGGATGTATTTTGGGTTCTTTTTCGTAAACATCGAGCCCTGCGGCAAATATTTTTTCTTCCTTCAAGGCTTTTGCCAAAGCAGCTTCGTCAACCATATTGCCACGAGCTGTATTAATGAACACTGATGTTGGTTTCATCAAATTAAGCTCATCTTCACCAATCAGTTTTAAGGTTTCTGAAGTTGAGGGAGCATTAAGGGAGACATAATCAGCTGTTTTCAATAGCTCTTCAAACGAAACATACTTAGCATTGTACCTAGCTTCAATGTCGGCACTAAGTCTATTTCGGTTGTGATAAATAATATCCATGCCCGAGGCTACACCACGGCGGGCAATGGCCTGCCCTATCCTACCCATACCTATGATGCCCAACGTTTTTCCGAATATGGATATACCCGCATCAGCATAAATGCCCCAATCAACACCACGAGGAATGCGCAAGTTACGATCATAATACCCAATGCGTCGGCCTGCGGCAAGCAATAGAGCAAAGGCAAGCTCAGCGGTGGGTTCGCAAGTAGTTTTAGGTGTATTTGTTACTGCAATGCCCCTTTTGGTTGCAGCATCCACATCTATATTATTGTAGCCCACACCGTAGTTGGCAATAAGTTTTAGGTTTGGTGCCTTAGCCATCATTTCATCATCGGTGTAAAACCCAAAGTTTGGAATAAGCACATCATAATCGGCTATCATTTCCAAAACTTGATCTCGCTTCAGTCCGCCTTCATTGGGAAGATAAACTTCATAGTTTTCGTACAGCTCGGCAAGAGCCTCTTTATTGATAGGATAAGTAACAAGTATCTTTTTCATATTCATTGTTTAATAATTTATCTCTAAAATAATACATAATTGCTTCATACGAATAGTAATTGTCAAAAAAAACAACAAATATCTCCATTTATAAATAGTACAAAATCATTAATCCGCTAGGAAATGCATTTTGTACTTAGTCACCTCAACTAAAATGAATAGAACAGGCATCACTTAACTATACAATCACTTAAATTATAAATAAAAATGCGCTTGAGTATCTACAAATTATTGACAATTGGCTACGTCTAGATTTTGTATAATGATTTTTAATTGTAATTTTGATTATTCTAAAACAAAAAGCAAACAAATATTATGAAAAAGAATTTACTTATTGCGTTACTCCTTTCAGTAGTGTTTTATAGTCTTGAAGCACAGGTGTTGCAGTTTAAAAAGGGCGAAGACTTCAAAATAGTACAATTTACAGATGTTCACTACAAACCAAATGTAATAGCATCGGATACTGCTATAATATTGATAAAGGAGATAATTGAAAACGAAAAACCCGATTTAGTTGTGTTCACTGGCGACTTAGCTTGGGCTGGACCTACTAAAGATGCGTTTGATGCTGTGCTTGCTCCTGTTATTGAAAGAAAAATTCCATGGGCATACGTAAACGGAAATCATGATGATGAACATGGATGGAACAGAACTCAGATAATGGACTACTTAGTTAGCCAGCCTTACTGCAAAGCTACTCATGGCGATAAAAACCTTAGGGGTGAGGGCAACTACATTCTTGAGGTGCGCTCGTCAAACAATGTTGACAAAACTGAGAGTCTGCTCTATTTTATGGATTCGGGATCGTATAACAGAAAACACAAACACATTGGTGGTTACGACTGGTTTGATCACGAGCAGGTAACTTGGTACAGAAATCAAAGCGAAGCATACACTAAGCAAAACAAAGGTGAGCCATATCGAGCACTTGCATTTTTCCACATTCCACTTGCCGAGTATCCAATAATGAGTGCCAACAAAGAGAATATCATTGGGAACTATAAGGAGGCTGAATGTAACGGAAAAGTAAACACAGGAATGTTTGGAGCGATGATTGAATCGGGCGATGTGATTGGAACTTTTGTGGGACACGATCATGATAACGACTACATTGGCAACTATATGGGCATTGGGCTAGCCTACGGCCGATTTAGTGGTGGTAACACTGTATATAATAGCTTGGGCAACAATGGCTGTAGAGTAATAACACTAACTGAGGGTGAACATGGATTTCACACCTACATACGACTAAGAGGTGGGGAAAAGCTATTCCCCGTTGACTTTCCTAAGAGCTTTGTGAAAGAAGACAAGAAGTAAGTTATGGTATTAATCGATTAGCCGCTTAAACAATAACCGACTTAAACGGTTAATCGATTAAATAACTTATCAATATGTTTAACATTCAATTTCCGAAGCATCAACAACAAACAATAGCAGTAAAACTTAAACCCTCATCCGAAAGGATGTTGCTACAATCGGCTCACCCTTGGATATATTCTGATAGCATAGACAGCATTAATCGTGAAGGACAAACGGGAGACATTGCAATACTATTTCGACAAAAAACAAATAAAATAATGGGCGTAGGTCTATATGACCCTGAAACGCCTATAAAAATAAAGATGCTTCACTATTATAGTGGTGCCAAAATAGACAAACCTTTTTTGGAAAAACTGATACAAAATGCTTTTGCATTGCGTAAACCACTACTCAAAACACAAACCAACAGCTACAGGCTTATTTTTGGAGAAAATGATGGATTCCCTAACCTCATCGTAGATGTATATGCACAAGTGGCAGTGATACAATTACATTCAAAGATATGGATTCCGTATCTTGAAACTATATCAGAACTAATTATCGAAATAACAAAGTGCTCTACACTAGTATTGCGACTAAACAGATATATGCTTACAATGAACAATGTTCCCTTTCATGATGGACAAGTATTGTATGGAACATTAGATAATGAGGTAGTAATATTTAAAGAACACGGTATATTGTTTTCGGCAAATGTGATAAAGGGACACAAAACGGGATACTTCTTAGATCATCGCGAAAATAGACGCAGAGTGGGCGCTTTGTCTAAAGGAAAAACAATGCTTGATGTATTTGCATATGCTGGAGGATTTTCTGTTCACGCTCTTGCTGGAGGTGCTAAAGAAGTAACAAGTGTGGATATTAGCAAGCAAGCATTAGATCTTGCAAAGGAAAATGCAAAGCTAAATAAATTCTCAGGCAAGCATGTCACAATAGCGGGTGATGCCTTTGAGATATTAGACGAATTGAGAAAGAAGAGAAAACAGTTCGATATAGTTGTAATAGACCCTCCATCATTTGTAAACAACGAAGCAGGAATAGACATTGCACTAAAGAAGTATCGTCAATTAGCACGACTAGGAGCAGCACTAGTTGCACCAAAAGGCTATTTAGTGCTAGCATCATGTTCATCAAGAGTTTCTGCAGAACAATTCTTTAGTGAGGTGCAAAGAGAGGTTTATGCCTCACCACACAAATCTTTCAAGCTACTGGAACATACATTTCACGATATCGACCACCCAGTAACATTTAAAGAGGGAGCCTATTTAAAATGTGGATACTACAAAAGAGAGAAATAGATACACTATTTCACTTCACATATTCATATGTATTATTGAAGCCTATCGAAGCATAATACGATTCAATATTCCCCTTTATTAGTATCTCCGTACCAATAATATCTCTATTGTCATTGATATTTAAGTTATCTCTTAAATCTCCAGTTTTCAAGAATACAGGGAATGTGTTTTCACCATCCTGCTCATCTGGAGATGATGCCAACGCAATACATGTTTCTTTAATTTCTGCACTTGAGGAAACATCTGTAGCAAATGTCTTCAC
>JAAYFB010000165.1 GCA_012728465.1 Proteiniphilum sp.
AAAAGTTTTTCAGCCCATTTTCCGTAGAGAAAGTAGCTCTGAAAAGTTTTTCAGGCTACTTTCCGTACGTCTTGGATCCCTAAAAAACTTTTCAGATATATTTTCCGTGAAGAAAAGGTGCTGAAAAACTTTTCAAAACATACATTCTGTAAGGATTGGATGATTCAAAGAATAAAAATAGATTGAAGGCATTAGTATTTGATTCAACAAAAATATTATTATCTATCATTCCATAAGCCTATCGAGCGTAGCCATTATTTTGTGTTTGTAATTCGGGCCATTTTTCAAAAATAGTTCATTATACACCACCCTCGAAATAGATATTATTTAAGTGAAAATTAGAAGAAAAACACCATTTAGAACAACACATAATCTGCCCCTAAAAATGGAGACGAACCATAAAAGATAGAACAACGCACAAGTTCCACATTATTAATACTCTGATTATTTGTAATTAACATTATAGAAAGAGATAACTTTCTCTTTTTTAGTATATTTGCATCTTCAAACTTATAAAAAATGGTTTTTAATTACGATATAATTGTTGTTGGTGCGGGTCATGCAGGATGCGAGGCAGCAACAGCTGCTGCAAACATGGGCTCGAAGGTATTGCTAATAACGATGGATATGAACAAAATAGCCCAAATGAGCTGCAATCCTGCCGTTGGCGGAATTGCTAAAGGACAAATAGTGCGTGAGATAGATGCACTAGGTGGACAAATGGGAATTGTGAGCGATAAAACATCTATTCAGTTCAGAATGCTAAATCGCTCCAAAGGACCAGCAATGTGGAGCCCACGAACTCAAAACGACCGCGTAAAGTTTATTGAAACATGGAGAGATATTATCGAAAACACTGATAATTTATACATGTGGCAAGACATGGTTACGCAGCTCATTTTTGACAATAAAACTGTTACTGGAGTGAAAACAAAGATGGGCGTATCTTTTCATGCGAAGACGGTGATTCTTACAAATGGAACATTTCTTAATGGCCTAATCCATATCGGAAAGGTGCAGCTAGGAGGAGGACGACTGGCAGAACCATCGTCATATGGAATGACAGAACAGCTGGCAGCTGCTGGATTTACTACAGACAGAATGAAGACAGGAACTCCTGTGAGAATAGATGCTAGAAGCGTTGACTACTCCCTCATGGAAGAGCAGAAAGGTGACGATACTTATCACACATTTTCATATCTACCAAATGTAAAAAGGACACTTTTACAGAGAAGTTGCTGGATGACAAATACAACAGAGGAGTCGCACAAAGTTCTAAAAGAAAATATAGAAGACTCCCCTCTTTATAATGGACAAATATTAGGTATAGGTCCAAGATATTGTCCTAGTATCGAAACAAAAATTGTAACTTTTGCAGACAAAACAAGCCATCTACTATTTCTTGAACCTGAAGGAGAAACAACTAACGAGTGCTATCTAAATGGCTTTTCATCGTCTCTTTCTCTTGAGACGCAGTTGGAAGCTCTAAAGCTCGTTCCCGCATTCAGAAATGTACACATATTTAGACCTGGATATGCTATCGAATATGACTTTTTTGATCCTACTCAACTAAAACCTACCCTCGAGACAAAGCTCATAGACAATCTATACTTTGCGGGGCAAATTAATGGCACCACAGGGTATGAAGAGGCTGCAGGGCAAGGATTAATTGCAGGAATTAATGCGCATATTAGATGTCATGGAGGAAGTGACTTCACTCTAAATCGTGACGAAGCTTACATAGGCGTGCTGATAGACGACTTAATTACAAAGGGCGTTGACGAACCATATAGAATGTTTACATCCCGTGCTGAGTATAGAATATTACTAAGACAAGATAATGCCGACGAAAGGTTGACAAAAAAAGGATTTGATCTTGGGCTTGCAAAAAGGGAGCGTATAGATTTACTCCACTCAAAACAAGAAAAAACAAAGGAGTTAATCAGCTTTGCTCAGAATTTCTCTATCAAACCAGATAGAATAAACCCTTTCCTAGAGAGTATAAATTCTTCCCCATTAAAACATGGAGTTAAGTTATCTCAGCTACTCACTCGTCCACATATTGATTTAAACTTAATGGCGACAGCAGTATCTTCGTTGAGAGAAAAGTTGGAATCAATATCAGACAGAAAAGAAGAAATTATCGAATCTGCCGACATAAAAATAAAGTATGACGGATACATAAAACGAGAAAAAATAATGGCAGAGAAGATAACACGACTAGAGGAAATAAAGATTAAAGATAGATTTAATTATGGGGAAATAAAGTCTCTTTCGACAGAGGCTAGGCAAAAACTCTCAGCTATTAATCCAGAAACCATAGCGCAAGCTGGAAGAATCCCAGGGGTCTCACCCAACGATATCTCTGTTCTTCTGGTGCTATTAGGACGATAATAAAAACCCACAATGTTTCACGTGGAACACAATATAAAAACAAACAATTATAAAAGATAATGAGCATAGAAAATCTTAAAGCGGCAGTAAGAAATATTCCTAACTTCCCAATCGAAGGCGTACAATTCAAAGACATAACTACACTGTTTCAATCGCCTGAATATTTAAAAGAGATGTCTGACATACTATACGAGAAGTATAAAGACAAAGGCATAACTAAAGTAGTAGGAATAGAATCACGTGGATTCTTTCTTGGCCCTACCCTAGCGATAAGACTTGGAGCTGGATTTGTGCCAATCAGAAAACCTGGCAAACTTCCATACGGAGTGATAGAAGAGAAATACACAAAAGAGTATGGAGAAGATGCAGTTCAAATTCACGAGGACGCGCTAAATGAAAATGATGTTGTAGTCATTCATGATGACTTACTAGCGACTGGAGGAACTATGATTGCAGCATACAAACTAGTGAAAAAAATGGGTGTAAAAAACATATATATCGACTTTTTAATAGAGTTGGAAGACTTGAAAGGAAGAGAAGCTTTTACTGAAGATATGATAGTTGACTCTCTTATCAAATTTCATATATAATATTTGGAATTTGAATTTTTGAAGCATATAAAACTCAATTTTCAAAATAAATATTTGAAAATTGGGTTTTTGTTCTTAATAAGTACACTGTTTATTGAAGTAAGTTATGATACAGGATATAAAAAATACATTGGCCGTTGTCCCCAATAAACCGGGATGTTACATGTTTCTAGATAAAGAAGGGACAGTAATATATGTAGGAAAAGCTAAAGATTTAAAGAGAAGAGTATCCTCGTATTTTAATAAAAATCATGATAACGTAAAAACGAGAGTCCTCGTAAAAAACATAAGAAACCTGAAGTATGTAGTAGTAAATAGCGAAGAAGATACATTCCTTTTGGAGAATAACTTAATAAAAGAACTACAACCAAGGTATAATGTATTATTGAAAGATGACAAATCATATCCGTATATCGTTGTCAAAAATGAATACTTTCCTCGCGTATATAAAACTAGAAATGTAGTAAAGGATGGCTCCAAGTATTTTGGTCCCTACACTTCGGTTCACGCAGTTGACACACTTCTCGAAATGTTACGAAAGGTGTACAGAATTAGAACCTGTAGGTTAAATCTTACTCCTGAAAATATTGCTGCTGGGAAATTCAATGTATGCCTACAGTATCACATAAAGATGTGTGATGCACCATGCGTTGGATACATATCTTTAGAGGAATATAATAAAAACATAGAAGAAGTAATTGAAATACTCAAAGGAAACATATCAATAATAGAAAAAAAGATGCTAGATAAGATGCTAGACCTATCTGCTCAATTACGATTTGAAGAAGCAAACGATATTAAAGAGAAACTATTACAAATAAAAGGATTTAGAGAGAAATCTCAAGTTATTAGCAATATAAATTACAACATTGATATATTCTCATTTGATGAAGATGAAAAATCAGCATTTGTAAATTATATGCATGTAGTGTCAGGAGCAATAACCCAAGCTTATACTTTCGAATACAAGAAGAAATTGGATGAAACTCGAGAAGAGTTATTAGGAATGGGTATTGTAGAAATGCGAAATAGATTCTCAAGTGAATCTAAAGAAATTGTGGTTCCATTCATTCCCAACTTTATGCAAACAGGCGTTGACATAACAGTTCCTCAACGAGGAGATAAGAAGAAGTTATTAGATTTATCCATTAAGAATGTAAAGCAATACAAATTCGATCGACTTAAGAAAGCAGAGATGCTTAATCCCGAACAAAGAGTAATTAGAATATTAAAGAAAGTTCAAACAGATTTAAACTTGAAAGAATTACCATTCCATATAGAGTGTTTTGATAACTCAAATATTCAAGGGACAAATCCTGTAGCAGCTTGTGTCGTGTTCAAAAAAGCAAAGCCATCAAAAGCCGACTACAGACATTTTAACATTAAAAGCGTGCAAGGACCCGATGATTACGCATCGATGGCAGAAATTATTCATAGACGCTACTCACGAGTAGTTAACGAAGGAGGAAAACTACCGCAACTAATTGTAATTGACGGTGGTAAGGGACAATTAAGCACTGCAGTGGAAACACTACAGAAAATTGGGATTTATGGAAAAGTAGCAGTTATTGGAATTGCCGAAAAATTAGAGGAGATATATTTCCCGAAAGACCCTATTCCTTTATACTTAGACAAGAACTCGGAAACTCTGAGACTAATTCAACAAATTAGAGATGAAGCACACAGGTTCGGATTAAAGTTTCATCGACAAAAAAGAAGCAAGTCACAAGTTAAGTCTGAACTGGACGATATCCCTGGAATTGGACCAGCTACAAAGAAAAAACTTGTTTCGTATTTCAAAAGTATTACACGATTGAAGCAAACAACAAAAGAGGAAATAGTAACATTAATAGGAGAAAGTAAAGGACAGATTATTTGGAATTGGATAAATAAAGACATGAACTCCCCTACTCCACCACCTCAAGAATAAAAATAAAAAGAATATAAATAACTCATATTAGTATTAGGCAATATAGTAATTAATAGGTATTTTTGCGAATAGTAAAAATTATCAGCTCTATGCAAATAATTCATCGATAACTAAATATTAAAAAATGAGATTAGTAATCCAACGAGTAACTAAAGCATCAATTACCATAAATAATATTGAAGAAAGGAAAATAAACAAGGGACTTGTTGTTCTAGTTGGAATTGAAGAAAGAGATACATCGGAAGATATAGACTTCCTATGTAAGAAGATAATAAATCTAAGGATATTTGATGATGCAAATGGAGTAATGAATGACTCAGTATTAGATGTGAGTGGTGACATTATGTTAGTATCACAATTTACATTACAAGCTAGTACAAAGAAGGGCAATAGACCATCATACATTAAGGCCGCAAAACCAGAAATCTCTATACCTCTGTATGAGGAGTTGATTGATAAGTTAAACAATGCATTATCAAGACCAATTGTAACAGGAGAATTTGGTGCTGATATGCAAATAAACTTGATTAACGATGGTCCGGTGACTATTTGGATTGATTCTCATAATAAAGAGTAATAATTTTTTTATCAATAAATCAATGACACTAACTGAGATACAACTTGAAGTTGATAAATGGATAAAGACTTATGGAGTTAGATATTTTAGCGAACTAACTAACATGGCCATACTAACAGAAGAAGTCGGAGAGTTAGCTAGAATTATTGCACGAACATACGGTGACCAATCTTTCAAAAAGACTGACCTTACTAAAAACCTAGGTGACGAAATGGCAGATGTGCTTTGGGTACTAATTGCTATGGCAAATCAGACTGGAGTAAACCTTGAAGATGCATTCATAAACAATTTAAAGAAAAAGACCGAAAGAGATTCGAACAGACATATTAATAACGAAAAGTTGAAATAAAATAACTAATAGTAAAATAATATATATTATGCCACAAAATAAATATTTAGAATCATTCAACAGACATCCATTCAATGCTACGGATGCGACAATAGCTGAATCAGTAGAAAAGATTATTAATGAAAAATGTGATTCAAACAATAACATTGAAGTTTATAAAAAAATTTATAGCTGTATAGATTTGACAAGTCTAAATAGCACAGATAGCAAAGAGGATATTTGGAATTTTACACAAAAGGTAAATGACTTTGAAGACAAATACCCTAATCTTGAAAATGTAGCGGCAATTTGTGTGTATCCAAACTTTGCTAAAACAGTGAAGGATTCACTTACTGTTGATACTAATATAGCTTGTGTATCTGGAGGATTTCCATCATCACAAACTTTTAGCGAAATTAAAATCGCAGAAACTGCACTAGCAATAGCTGATGGCGCGAATGAAATAGATATCGTATTGAATCTTGGTTTATTTGAAGACAGATCATACCAAGAACTTTCGGAAGAAATATCTGAAATTAAGGAAGCTTGTCACGATGCCACCCTAAAAGTTATATTAGAGACAGGAGCTTTAAAAACACTAGAAGATATACATAAAGCATCAATACTTGCACTCTATTCAGGAG
>JAAYFB010000166.1 GCA_012728465.1 Proteiniphilum sp.
TCAAATGGATTCACACCTAGCATATAACCACTTATACCACAAGCCTTTTCAAAGAAATATATTAACTGACCGATATAATATTCTGAAAGTTCAGGAATCTCAATCAATATATTAGGTACTCCTCCATCAATGTGAGCAATAAGAGTTCCTAACTGTGCCATTTTGTTTACCTCATCAATACGCTTTCCTTTCAAAAAGTTGAGCCCATCAAGATCTGTATCATCCTCAGGAATGGTTACAGTTTGTCTAACCTTGTTTACAGAAAGAACTGTCTCAAAAATTGATCGCTCTCCCTCTTGAATCCATTGCCCCATAGAGTGTAAATCTGTGGTGAAATTAACAGCAGCAGGGAATATACCTACATTGTCCTTACCTTCGCTCTCACCATATAGTTGCTTCCACCATTCCGAGAAATATTGTAATTTAGGATTGTAGTTTGCCAGAACTTCAATCTTCTTTCCTTTCTTATACAACTCGTTTCGAATAGCTGCATAGATAGCTGGAGGATTTGCTTCAAATGGAACATTCTCTCCTGTAGCTTTTTCTATATATAATGCACCTTCAACAAGCTTTCTGATATTTAATCCCGCTACTGCAATTGGCAATAATCCAACAGGAGTTAGGACAGAATAACGGCCACCAACATCATCTGGAATTACGAATGTTTTGTAACCTTCGCTATTAGCCAATGTTCGCAATGCACCTTTATTTGCATCAGTAACTGCTACAATAAGTTCTCTGGACTTCTCCAATCCAACTTTATCAATAAGCAAGTTTTTAAGAATTCTGAAAGCAATTGCAGGTTCTGTTGTTGTTCCTGACTTTGAAATATTGATTATGCCAAACTTCTTATCAGATAGATATTCTGTAAGTTCATGAATATAGTCTTCACCAATGTTGTTACCAGCATATAATAATACAGGATTCTCTCTTTTGGTTTGAAGCCAATCAAAAGAACTAGACAGAGCATCAACTACAGCTTTGGTTCCCAAATAGCTACCACCAATGCCTACCACTACAACAGCTTCGCATTCTTTTCTTAAGATGGCTGCAGAATCTTCAATCTCTTTCAAATAGCTCTCATCTATAGAAGAGGGTAAATTAACCCAACCCAAGAAATCATTACCTGGACGTGTTCCATTGTGCAATGCCTTATTGGCTGCTACTGCGTTATCTCCCTGAGCAAGTATCTCCTCCTCAGACACAGTGCCATACACGTGATCAATAATTAGCTTAAAAGCACTCATTATATTTTGTTTTATGTTTTAAAAAATCTCTATTAATCTTTTCACTGCATCCTGCGGACGTAGCTTTTCGTAAAGTATGTCATAAACAGTCTCTACAATAGGAATATTTAAATTCATATTCCTAACCATTTCATGAATACATTTAGCTCCATAATAACCTTCCGCTATCATCTCCATTTCTAGCTGTGCCGATTTTACTGAATAACCCCTTCCAATCATAGTACCTAATGTCCTGTTTCGACTAAATTGTGAATACCCAGTAACCAACATATCTCCTAGATAATGCTGTTCGCTAATACCTCTATCTGGCATAGGAGCCACTGCATCAAGCATATTCTGCATCTCTTTGGCACAATTTGTCATCAACACTGCCTGGAAATTATCTCCATATTGCAGTCCCGAACATACACCTGCCATAATAGCGTATATGTTTTTTAATACAGCTGCAACTTCAATACCCAAAACATCGGTGGAGACTGATGTTTTAAGTATTCGAGACTCTATAGCCTCAGCAAGAGCTTTTGCCTTTGACTCATCACTACTTGCTACAGTCAAAAACGACATTCGCTCTAGTGCTACCTCTTCAGCATGACATGGTCCCGAAATAACACCTAAATTCTCTTCTGGAATTTTGAATGCCTTTTGCAAATACTCACTTAGCACAAGGTTGTCGTTAGGTATCATCCCCTTGACAGCTGTCAAAATAAACTTATTTTTAAACGTGCTATTAGACCAAATCTTTCTAAAGTACTGCTTAACAAATGGTGATGGAATAGCAATAATTACAACATCAGAGTCTTTAATAGCCTTTTCTATGTTGGAGTAAAATGTAATTTGGGCTAGATTGAACTTTACATTTGTCAAATAATTAGGATTGCGCCCAAGCTTGTAAAATCCTTCTATTTGCTCATCGCTTCTAATAAACCAATTGATGTGCTTTTCGTTCATCAATACGATTTTAGCCAAAGCTGTTGCCCACGTACCTCCGCCAAGAATAGCTATTTTTCCGAGTGTACTCATATTTATTTTATTAATGTTGTGTATAATGCGGATAAACTACGCATTATTAGCACCTTCTATCCATGTCTTAACTTCATCTGAAGTTGGGTTTTGCAAATCTAACTTTTCTTTTTTGTTTAATCCACAAATCTCTTGATGAAGTTTATTATGATTTAGCCCTCTAAGCATTGACACTTCGATGTAACCTGCTTTTTGAATTACAGGCACCCACTCTGTAGGAATGCCAATTTCTGTATATTGAGCCACACCATCTCTTTTAACTCTCCTTTCGGGACGCATTTGAGGAAATAGCAACACTTCCTGAATGGCAGTTTGACCAGTCAATAACATTGTCAATCTATCCATACCAATACCCATTCCCGCTGTAGGAGGCATACCATACTCAAGTGCACGCACAAAGTCATAATCGATATACATAGCCTCATCGTCACCTTTTTCTGACAATCTAGCCTGCTCTTCAAATCTCTCAAGCTGGTCAATTGGATCGTTAAGCTCTGAGTAAGCATTCAATAGCTCTTTACCATTAACTATCATCTCAAATCGTTCTGTCAGTTCAGGATTGTTGCGATGACGTTTAGCTAGTGGAGACATTTCAATAGGGTAATCAGTAATAAATGTAGGTTGAATATAATTACCTTCACATTTCTCACCAAATATTTCATCAATTAATTTACCCTTACCCATTGACTCATCCACATCTAGATTTAGCTTCTTGCATACATCTCTTAGCTCATCTTCATTCATACCCGAAATGTCGATACCTGTAAACTCTTTTATTGAGTCAAGCATAGTAATACGCTTGAATGGAGCTTTAAAATCTATCTCTTTTTCACCTACTTTTACCTTAGTAGTACCCAATGTTTTAGTGGCTACATACTCAAGCATATTTTCGGTGAACTCCATCATCCAATTGTAATCTTTGTAAGCAACATAGATTTCCATTACCGTAAATTCGGGGTTGTGTGTACGATCCATTCCCTCATTACGGAAGTCACGTGCAAACTCATACACACCCTCAAAACCTCCAACAATCAGACGCTTCAAGTAAAGCTCATTTGCAATACGTAGGTATAGCTCAATATCTAGAGCATTATGATGTGTGATAAATGGTCGTGCTGCTGCACCCCCTGGTATCGACTGAAGAATAGGAGTATCTACTTCAAGATATCCAAACTGATTAATATATTCGCGCATAGAGTTAAATATCTTAGTACGCTTAATGAATATATCTTTAACATCCTCGTTTACTACCAAGTCAACATAACGCTGGCGATAACGAAGCTCGGGATCTGTAAATTTATCGTATTGAACACCATCCTTCTCTTTTACGATAGGCAATGGTTTTAATGATTTTGTAAGCACTGTAAGCTCTTCAGCATGTACAGATATTTCCCCCATTTTGGTACGGAACACATAACCTTTGATTCCAATAAAGTCTCCTATGTCTAAATGTCTTCTGAATACAGAATTGTAAAACTCCTTATCTTCACCTGGTGCTATATCATCGCGAGTTACATACACTTGCACTCTACCCTTAGAGTCGAGAAGCTCGACAAATGAAGCCTTACCCATAATTCGGCGGCTCATAATACGTCCAGCAATACTTACGTAACGTTTCTCTTGATTGTCCTCAAAACTCTCTTTTATTTCTGTTGAGTAGGCATTCACTTCGTATAGTGCTGCCGGATATGGTTCTATATTGAGTTTGCGCAACTCGTCCAAACTTTGTCTGCGGAAAACTTCCTGTTCGCTTAGTTCTAAATGATGCATTTTGATATAAATTTTCTTTCTTCTCAAAAACTAGCACAAAAATACAAATAAAATTACATATACCATCCAATTACGCTAATTAGTTCAAAAGTTGAACTTTAAGCTATTTACCTTACTAAATAACCAGCCTAAGGATACACTTTTACAAATCGACAAGCGATGCAATCACAATAAAAGTCGATCAACAATAGCGACATATAAAGCTCTACACAACGGAAAAAACTAAACAACAAGAGAGAAAACCGAAACCCGAGAAACAACATACAAATCTAATAATCAATATATTTAAAAAACCACTTACCCTCAAATTACAAATTAACTGATCTATGCTTTAGTTTAAAACGCAATTATCATATCTTTGTCGTTATTAAAATATTTATAAAACATACAACTAAATAAACTAAACTTATAATCAAAATGAAGAAAATTCCCCTTTTTATTTTATTCACATTAGCAACCGCTGTTCTGTTCGCAACAGACACCGTAAAGGTTAAACAAACAAGAATACCTATCCTAATTGATAGAGAAGACAATGTATTGTTCAATTTGCGCATTGATGCCAAAGAATCCAAAAGCCTTAACGAGGTAAAACTACACTTTGCAGAAGATGTAAACATTAATGAGATTGAAACTCTAAAGCTATACTACAGTGGCACAGAAGCAGTTCAGAACGAAAATCAACTTCGTTATGCCCCTGTGCAGTATATTTCATCTCATTCACCAGGCAACACCCGAAAAGCCAATCCATCTTACTCAATAATGGTGGCA
>JAAYFB010000167.1 GCA_012728465.1 Proteiniphilum sp.
CCCATTATCAGTAATTAAGTTGACAAATAGAAGGAAAGGTTGTCATTTCATCATAATATTATTGTCATGATGTATTAAAACCTTTTGTTATTAAAATCTACTTATTATCTTTGTTGAGAATAAAATTCAGTGCGTCGTCTGTTGCCTAGATATTTGTATTAATTTTCGAAGTAAAAGCAACAGAGTAATATTTAAAAAATTATCATGACATTTGATTGGAATTGGTGGCTTGAGTTATTTGCTGCAACATTAGGGGTACTGAGTGTTTGGTATGCGCGTAAAGAAAACATATTAGTATTTCCGTTCGGGATTGTCAATGTTCTTATCTACATATACATCTGCTTTGCTGCTAGGCTTTATGCTAATGCTGGTATAAACATGGTGTACTTTATATCCAATGCTTTTGGTTGGTATATGTGGGGGAAAAATGATGATGGCGAGAGTAGGGTAGAAATAGCTCATAACACTACGGTTCAAAACATTATTTCTTGGCTTTCCATTGTGGGTATTTATGCGTTGGCTCTTTTTGTATTGCGTTATGCAAACAGAACCGACATGGCTTATTTACACGATAGTGTGTTTAATCTTGGTAGTATTAACCTAACATTGCCTCACATTGATGCTTTTAACACTGCTTTCTTTATGGTGGCGACTATATTGATGGTATTTAAAAAGGTGGAGAATTGGGTCTTTTGGACTGTGGGTAATGTGGTTTCTATTCCAATCTACATTTCGCAGGGGTTATACTTTACGGGAATACAATATGCTATATTCCTTGTGTTGGCTCTTATGGGATGGATAGAGTGGCGAAAAAAAATAAAATCGACGGCTATGGAACATTAACTGAAAAATAAACTTTTTAAAATTAAATAATTATGGGGATAAAAATGATTTTGGTGCTACTTGCCATTACCTACATAGGTATCTCTTGTAGTGAGGTAGAAGATGATTTGAGTAGTAATTTACTTGAAGGAGTGTGGGTAAACTCAGTTACTAAAACTGATACTTTAGACTTTAGCGTGAAGCCTAGCTTTACGAATGCAAAAAATGTCTTTCAACTTAAAAGGGGCACAGAAGTGAACAGAGGATACGAGATGCCAAAGATAGGCAACGGATACTATGAATATTTTATTGATGGGGAAAAAATTTTCCTAAAAGGATTAATAATAGATATTCATGCTGGTAAGGGGTATTTATTCAAACAAAATATAGGAGACAATGCTTTTCAAATAGGCTCCTTTGCTCCATTTGATGGTAATCAATCGGTTTATGAATTTGTTAGAGTGAAGTAGCAAGCATAAACTTTTGATATAAATAATAGCCGTTCAGGTAGTAAATACTTGTAACGGCTTTTTTGTATAAGCTAGACCAGTAGCGACTAGAGTGGAAGTCAAATTTGATTTTATTTATTAAACGGTTGTAACCCATAGTTTATTGTTTTATACTTTCCATAGAGTTTAAAAAGTTATAAAACACAAGTGTGTTTATTATTTTCTTAGTCAAAAAGCCTTCATGTAGAAGCGTAATTACAAATAAAATGAACTTTTTCGCCTCAAACACAAATGTATTTGGTCACACATTTTTTATAATACGCTAAAAATGCACTATTATTAACAGTATCCGCGCCCGTTAGTGTTAATAAATGTATATGTGCATGAAGATTGAGACAAAAAAGTGAGTCAATACAACTTGTATTTCAAGAAAATTGGAAAAAAGTGGCTCAATTACATTTGTGTTTTTGTCCACCGTGACCAAATAGTCCTAAAACACATTTGTGTTTGAGCCACATTTTTGCCATATTGTTAAAAATAAAGGTTGATTAATGAGCTTTGGCGCGTTAATAATACTAAACCAATATGTTTTTAGGGAGAATTGCATCAATATATTGTCATTTACATATGTGTTTGAAGATGATTTGAACAATATGTTGTCAATCACAAATGTGTTTAGCTCACTTTTTCTCATAATGTTAAATGATTAAATACGTTCAATAATCAATATATCAGCAATTTGTCAAAAATAAGTCATGCATTTTAGCTTTTGCTCACACCTGTTGGTTTTGCGAGTGTAAAATAGATTAACATTTAGTTGGCTTGCACAGATAAATGATATCGAAAAGCCTTTTAAAAAGGACATAGAACCGTTAAGTGTGTCAGAATTGTCGATAGTGATAAAATGATACTTTTCTTAGATTACTCATACAAAAACGGTGAAGAGCCATAAGTTGACTGTATCTCACAAAACGTTTTAAAGCAAAATCATTTTCTTAAGCAGATTAAAAATAAAAAGTTTGAATATGATAAAACACCAATCATTTTTCCTTATGCTATGTCTATGTTTTTGTATCTTTGTATCTTATGACTTTAAATATATAACAATTAAATTATAAAACAGATATGGTAGATCAGATTAAAAAGACTCTGAGAGACTCGGCAGCCGCAAGGTGGAGCGCACTATTCATTGTATCATTTACGATGATGTGTGCATATTTTCTAACAGACATCATGGCACCCATGGCTGGATTGCTTGAAGGGCAGTTAGGATGGACCAGAGCTGAATATGGAACATTTACAAGTTCGTATGGTTGGTTCAACGTATTCTTATTGATGCTTATATTGGGTGGAATTATTCTAGATAAAGCAGGAATAAGGATTACTGGTGTAGGCGCAACCCTATTGATGGTCTTAGGTACTGGGATTAAGTATTGGGCAGTCTCCACTAGCTCGTTAGATGGTGTCACGTTGTTAGGTCTTAATGCACAAGTACTATGGGCAAGCATAGGTTTTGCTACGTTTGCTGTGGGAGTAGAAGTATCTGGTATCACTGTATCAAAGATTATAGTAAAATGGTTTAAGGGTAAAGAGCTGGCTACTGCAATGGGACTCGAAATGGCAATGGCACGTATAGGTACTGCCTTTGCTCTAGGTTTCTCTGTGCCAATTGCTAAGGCCACGGGTGTAATAGATGTATCTCGCCCAGTATTAGTGGCCTTAATAGGTCTGTGTATTGGCTTCATTTCATTTCTTGTGTATGTAATGATGGATAAGAAATTAGATGCATCCATGTCGGAGAGCGGTCATGTTGTGTCTGAAGATGAGTTTAAGCTTTCAGATATTGGCGAAATACTTAAAACTAGAGGTTGGTGGTACATTGCTATATTGTGTGTACTGTTCTACTCTGCTGTATTTCCATTCTTGAAATATGCAACGGATCTTATGGTAAACAAGTTTGGTGTTAATGAAGATTTGGCAGGTATGATACCGATGTTGCTACCATTTGGAAATATATTGTTAACACCTGTGTTTGGTGGTATATATGATAAGAAAGGAAAAGGAGCTACTATAATGATTATTGGTTCTATTATTCTAATTGTAGTTCATGCACTATTTTCTGTTCAAGCACTAGATAATTGGATGATTGCAATGGCACTAATGATATTGTTAGGAATTGGCTTTTCGCTTGTTCCTTCAGCAATGTGGCCTTCAGTGCCGAAAATTGTTCCTGAAAATAGATTAGGTACCGCTTATGCACTAATATTTTATGTGCAAAACTGGGGACTGATGGGTGTGCCATTACTAATCGGTTGGGTGCTTGAAAAATATTGTATTTCTGGAACCGTTGTTAGAGATGGATTAACTGTAAATACTTACGATTATACATTGCCGATGATTATATTCACTCTTTTCGGAGTTCTTGCACTAATAGTAGCATTTTTGCTAAAAGCTGAAGATAAGAAAAAAGGATACGGATTGGAGTTGCCTAATATTGAGAAGTAGCATGAGGCAAACTTTGTCAAGTATATAAAATGAAATTTCAACTTACATCAAAATTTAAACCTACTGGCGATCAGCCACAGGCAATAAAAGCTTTGGTAGAGGGATTGTATGATAACAATCCCTATCAAACGCTTTTGGGGGTTACTGGCTCGGGCAAAACTTTTACTATAGCCAATGTTATTGCTCAAGTTAATAAGCCTACACTTGTGCTAAGTCATAATAAAACTCTTGCAGCGCAGTTGTATAGTGAGTTTAAGGGTTTTTTTCCAAACAACTCTGTTGAATATTTCGTTTCTTACTATGATTATTATCAGCCCGAAGCCTATATTCCTACTACTAACACATATATCGAGAAGGATTTATCTATAAATGCAGAGATAGAGAAGCTAAGATTAGCAACTACATCTGCACTTCTTTCGGGCAGAAACGATGTGATTGTAGTCTCTTCAGTTTCGTGTCTGTATGGTATGGGCAATCCTGCTGACTTTCACGAAACCACTATCGATATAGAGGTTGGAAAAACATTGGATAGAGATGAGTTTCTTCGCCAATTGGTTAGTAGCTTATATTCTCGCAATGAATCTGTTGAATATGACAGAGGGAATTTTAGGGTGAAAGGTGACACTGTGGATGTTTACTTAGCTTATACTGATTTTATCATACGAGTAATATTTTGGGGTGATGATATAGAGAGCATTGAGGCTATAGATCCATTATCGGGTGTAACAACAGAGAAGTTTAGTACCTATCGAATATTCCCAGCAAATCTATTTATAACAACACAAGAGAGGATAAATAGAGCAATAGATGAGATACAAATTGATTTGGGTAAGCAGGTTGAATTCTTTGAATCGATAGGAAAACCACTTGAGGCCAAGCGACTCTATGAGCGTGTAACTTTTGATGTGGAGATGATAAAGGAGATTGGCTATTGTTCTGGTATCGAAAACTATTCAAGATACTTTGATGGTCGTGATCCTGGTACTCGTCCTTTCTGCTTACTAGACTTCTTTCCTGAAAATTATCTAACGGTTATTGACGAAAGCCACGTTACCATTCCTCAGATTCGTGCTATGTATGGCGGCGATCATTCGCGAAAGACTAACCTAGTAGAGTATGGATTTAGACTACCAGCGGCAATTGATAATAGACCATTGAAGTTTGAAGAGTTTGAAATACTAGCACCCGAAATAATATTTGTTAGTGCTACTCCTGCCGATTATGAATTGCAAAAGTCTGAGGGAATTATCGTTGACCAACTTATAAGGCCTACAGGTTTGCTTGATCCTCCTATTGATGTTCGACCGAGTATGAATCAGATTGATGATTTATTAGAGGAGATACAACAAAGAATTGAAGTTAACGAGCGTGTTTTAGTTACAACCCTAACAAAAAGGATGGCTGAGGAACTCACAGACTATCTTGCTGACAGTAGTGTGAAGTGTAGATATATTCACTCCGATGTAGAAACATTGGAACGAGTAAAGATAATGGATGATCTAAGGGCAGGAGTTTTTGATGTCTTAGTTGGTGTAAACCTATTGCGTGAGGGTCTCGATTTGCCGGAGGTCTCATTAGTTGCAGTACTTGATGCAGACAAAGAGGGGTTTTTGAGATCGCATCGCTCGCTTACGCAAACTGCAGGGCGTGCTGCTAGAAACGTTAATGGGAAGGTAATATTCTATGCAGACAAAATTACCAATAGCATGCGAATGACTATTGATGAAACAAACAGAAGGAGAGAGAAG
>JAAYFB010000168.1 GCA_012728465.1 Proteiniphilum sp.
AAATAGTAAGGGATTAGTAGTTTTTGTAAATAAGTGGGATGCGGTAGAAGGCAAGGATACTAATATGATAAGAGATTTCGAAAAGATTATCCGAGATAGATTTGCACCATTTACTGATTTTCCAATAATTTTTGGCTCAGCCATCACAAAGCAACGCATATTGAAGGTGATGGAGCTTGCAAAAGATGTATATAACAACAGAAAGCAACGCATCGCAACCAATAAGCTAAATGAGATAATGCTTCCAATAATAGCTAAAACTCCTCCCCCAGCAAATAAGGGTAAGTATATTAAAGTAAAATACATTACTCAGTTGCCAAACACAAGAGTTCCTTCATTTGTGTTTTTCTGCAACTTGCCCCAATGGGTGAAAGAGCCATACAAGCGATTTGTGGAGAACCGTATGCGTGAAAACTGGAACCTAACAGGTACCCCTATTAATATTTTCTTTAGAGAGAAATAGGGATATAAGAAAAAATCACATTTAAAAAACAGATCTATATCATTAGGTCTGTTTTTTCTGTTTGTATGTATGGCTAAATTTTGCTGAAAGCTATGTCTTTAGCCTCACATATTTCAATTATTTTAATCTTGACTCTCTTCAAATCACTATACTTTAAATTTTCCAAATCTATTTTGTAATTAGATTCATCAGAGATAAGAGTGATGTAGCTTAATCCAATACCCACTTGCGAAACAGTGCTCCACAAAATATAATTATCTAATTTTTGATTGGGTAGGCTAATATTGATCTCCTCGCTATCGATGGTGATTAATGTTTTTGACTGCCACACTGTAACAGTGAGAATAAGCAAAGCGGCTAGTAAAATCCCTATAATACTGGCATAGAATACAAATGTAAGGTTTTTGTTAATTAATTGTATTACTGCCAAAGTGATTGTAGTTGCTAAAAGGTAGGCACCAGCTGATAATGCTATTACTTTTAAGTGCTGCGAAATTGTGTATTCAATTCTTAAATCATCCATAATCTGTTTTAGCTATATATATTGTTAAATATCAATTGTTTTTATGCTCCGTAGAGCAAAAATACAACCTTTGTATTGATTATTTTTAAATTAGTCGAGAAAAGTAGATGAAATAACAAAAAATATTCGTTAATTTGTAAATGAAATGTATTATATCAACTAAATAATATTGCAAATAGCAAGTTTGGATGATATAGTAAAATGAAATTAACAGCCTCATCATGTTGATTGAGGTGTAAAATACGAAGGGTAAACCTATGAACAGCAACAATCTTGAGAATGAGAAACTCCCCATTGATCAGGGAGAGGGAATTGAGGAGCCTGCAAAAGAACTTCTAACCGAAGCAGAGAATACACAGCAGGAAAGTGAGGTAGTAGAGCAAGACATACCACTTGCAGATAATGCCGATGAACAAGCATCTGATAACGTACTGGAAGAAGCCACAACTGAACCTGATACTACTGTCGAGATAGATTATGATCTTGAAGACATTGAGGATGAGAATGTGGAAGACGAAGGTGATGAAGAGGAAGTTGACGAAAACAATGTAGATACATCTACAGAATTATTGTCTTTAGACGACATCCTTCAAAAGCTACGTGCATTATTGGATTCAGACAATCCACAACGAAAGGATTTTGACGATGCAAAGAGTCATTTCTATCGTGCATTGCGTAATGAAACAGATGTTCAAAAAACATTATTTATAGAAGCAGGAGGTGAGTCGATTGATTTTGTCATGAAGGAAGATGAGAATTTTACCGAAGGCAAAGCTCTAATACAAAAAATAAAAGATAAACGTTCCCAGATTATTGCTCGTGAAGAGGCAGAGAAAGAAAATAATGTTGCAAAAAAACTTGCTATCATTGAACAAGTAAAACAGCTTTCTGAGACTCAAGTTCATGAAGATTTTAATAAAACTTATCAAGACTTTAGAGCACTTCAACAAAAGTGGAATGCTATTAAATTAGTGCCACAAGCTAAAGTTAACGAGTTATGGAAGGAATATCAGCGCTATGTTGAGAAATTTTATGACCTTGTTCGTATTAATAATGAATTCAGAGAATATGACTTCAAGAAGAATCTAGAACTCAAGTTAGACTTGTGTGTTGCTGCAGAAAAGCTTAACGATGAAGAAGATATAGTTTCTGCGTTTTATCAATTACAGAACCTTCATCAAGAATGGCGTGAAATAGGTCCAGTGTCAAGAAAAGATAGAGAAGCTATTTGGGATAGATTCAAAGAGGCATCTACATTAATAAATAAAAAATATCAGGCACACTTCGAGTCTTTAAAAGGCAAGGAGGAAGATAACCTTGCAGCCAAAACAGCTCTTTGCGAAACTCTAGAAGCTATTGACTATGCTAGTTTAAAAACAATAAAAGAGTGGAATGCTAAGATTAAAGATGTTCTTGATATTCAAAAGCAATGGCGAGAGATAGGATATGTTCCGAAAAAATGGAATACCAAGATTTACGATCGCTATCGTGCAGCTTGCGACTTCTTTTTTAGAAATAAAAACGAGTTTTATAAATCTCTTCATGGTGAGATGGATGAAAACTTAAAAAAGAGAATAGCTCTTTGCGAACGAGCTGAAGAATTAAAGGATAGTACAGATTGGAGAAGGACAACACAAGAGTTGATATCTATTCAAAAGGAGTGGAAATCTATAGGGTTGGTTCCTCGCAAATATGTTGACAGTACATGGAAGAGATTTATATCTGCATGCGATCATTTCTTTGAGCAGAAAAAACTTAGCACTACTTCACAGAAAGGCGAAGAGTCAAACAATCTTGAGATGAAAAGAGAAGTTGTAAGTAAAATTAATACAATTGATACTTCTTTATCTGCTGATGAAGCTCTTCCCGTTATTCGCGAGTTGATGAATAGCTGGTATGCTATTGGTCATGTTCCATTTAAGGTAAAAGACAAGACGTACAAAGAGTTTTACGAAGCTACAGAGGCACAATTTGATAGACTTAACATAGATAGAGCAGAGCGAAAGTTGGATGACTTCAAATCAAATATTTCTGAGATAGCTAAGTCGGACAATGCAAAGGGCAATTTGATGCGTGAGCGTGAAAAATTGATGCGCCAATACGATCGTATGAAAAACGAGCTACAAACATATGAGAATAATATTGGCTTCCTTTCTATTTCATCAAAAAAAGGTAGTAACCTCCTTGATGATATGAACGATAAAGTTGAGAATATTAAAGAAGAGCTAGAATTGATTGTGAAAAAAATAGACGCAATCGATAAAGAACTGGCTTAAATAAAAAAAAGAAACTGATTGGTTTCTTCAAAAGGGATGTTGTGGAATATGACATCTCTTTTTTTAGATAATATACTGCATTAATAGAATTAATATCTAATTTGATTTTACAATTACCGTGCATACAATGAAGCAGTTCAATGAAATAATAATAAGCCTCGTTAGTATTTATACCAACTAAGTATATGAGATTATTGGAATTGTAACAAGCATATTGAAAGACTAATAATAACCATTAATATTTTTTTATAATGAGAACAAAACTAACTTTATTTTTTTCACTATTTATTACACTATCTCTTTTTGCTCAGTGGAAACCTGCAGGGGATAAGTTGAAAACAGAATGGGCTAGTAAAATAGATGTGAATAATGTGTTGCCCGAATATCCTAGACCAATAATGGAAAGAGATAGTTGGCAAAACTTGAATGGAATGTGGGACTACGCCATTTTACCAAGAGGAAATGAGATGCCAAAATCATTTGATGGTAAAATATTAGTGCCATTCGCAATTGAATCTAGTTTGTCGGGAGTTCAGAAAGAGCTAGGCTCAAAGAATGAGCTGTGGTATCATCGCGAATTTACCGTTCCTGCTAATTGGAAAAGTGACCGTGTATTGCTTCACTTTGGTGCAGTAGATTGGAAAGCGGACATTTGGGTAAATGATATTAAGGTGGGTCAGCACGTAGGTGGATACACTCCTTTTTCATTTGATGTTACTTCAGCATTGAAAAAGGGGAATAATAAATTAGTTGTTAGAGTTTGGGATCCAACCGACGAGGGTTATCAGCCACGTGGCAAACAGGTTAATCGTCCTGAAGGAATTTGGTACACTCCCGTGAGTGGAATATGGCAAACTGTGTGGTTAGAGCCAGTATCTGATAACTTTATTGAAAACCTCAAAATAACTCCTGACATTGATAAAAATATTCTTACTGTTGAGGCTATAACTAATAAATTAGAGAAATCTAATGTTGTTGAAGTTAAAGTAATGGATGGCACTAGAACAGTAGCCGTTTCAAAATCTATAAATAATCAAGCTGTAGAGGTATCTATGCCTGCAGATGTAAAGCTTTGGTCGCCATCAAATCCATTCTTATATGATTTAGAAGTAACAGTTTATGATGGTGCAAAGGAATTTGACAAAGTTAAGAGCTATGCAGCTATGCGAAAGTATTCGTCAAAGCGTGATGCAAATGGAATTGTTCGACTTCAACTTAATAACAAAGATTTATTCCAATTTGGTCCATTAGATCAAGGTTGGTGGCCAGACGGACTATACACCGCACCTAGTGATGAGGCTTTGGAGTATGATGTTGTTAAAACCAAAGATTTGGGTTTCAATATGATTCGTAAACACGTGAAAGTGGAGCCTGCTAGATGGTATATGCATTGCGACAAACATGGGATGATTGTGTGGCAAGATATGCCAAATGGTGATCGTGGTCCAGAATGGCAAATGCACCGCTACTTCGATGGTTCGGAAAGAGTTCGTTCGGCCGAATCCGAAGCTAATTTCCGTAAAGAGTGGAAAGAGATTATTGATTACTTATATTCTTATCCATCTGTTGGAGTGTGGGTTCCTTTTAATGAAGCGTGGGGACAATTTAAGACCCAAGAAATATCTGATTGGACAAAACAATATGACCCCACACGTTTAGTAAATCCTGCAAGTGGAGGTAATCACTATACTATAGGAGATATGTTGGACTTGCATAATTATCCAAATCCACGCATGTATCTTTATGATGGTCAGCGCGCAACTGTGTTGGGTGAATATGGAGGAATAGGTTGGGCTGTTAAAGATCACCTTTGGGTTCCTGATAGAAACTGGGGTTATGTTCAGTTTAATAGTGAAAAAGAGGTAACCGACGAATATGTAAAATATGCTGAGGAGCTTAAAAAACTAATTAAACAAGGATTCTCTGCCGCCGTATATACTCAAACTACAGATGT
>JAAYFB010000169.1 GCA_012728465.1 Proteiniphilum sp.
GAGAAAAACCAAAGGAACATCGCTTTCACTCAAATGATGATATGATGGGCTTTTCGGCCAATCAATCTTTTTCACCATTCTATGGAAATATCACAACTGCTGGTATAGATTACCAACGATTTGGAGGAAAAGCATTTAATAGATTCCCCGATTCTAATAACGACATTGAGCTTATTGATACTCATTTGAGTAGCTTAGCAGGATTTATAAACACACAGCAAAGCATAATCAACAATAAACTGACTATAAATGCAGGCATTCGTCTAGATAACAATAGCAATAATGGCTCGGAATGGGTGCCACAGTTTGGTGTAAGCTATGAGCCAACATCTACAACTACTATTAAAGCCATAGCAAGCAAAGGATTTAGAACTCCAACTATTCGCGAAATGTATATGTTTCCACCTCAAAATCCCAATTTATTGCCCGAAAGGCTGATGAACTACGAGGTGTCATTGATGCAAACATTACTTGGAGGAAAGCTGAATTTGGGGCTCAACTTATTTTACATTGAGGGAGACAATATCATTAAAACCATCATGGTTGATGGCAAGCCACTTAACACCAACTCGGGCATCGTTGACAATAAGGGGTTAGAGGTGAGCTCTAGCTACCAAGTTTTGCCTAACCTGAAGATAAATGCAAACTATAGCTACCTAAATATGAAGCACAAAATAGAAGCAGCACCTGAGCATAAGCTATACATTAGCGGTGCATACTCAATAAATAGATGGCAAATAAATAGTGGATTGCAGTATATTAATAATTTATACACTAGCATCAAACCCGAAGTTGTTACTGAAAACTTTTGGTTGTGGAATGCTCGTGTCAGATTTAAACTAAATAAGTGTATTGATCTATTTGTTAAAGTAGATAATATATTGAACCAGAAATACGAAATCAACAACGGATTCGAGATGCCAGGCACAACTGCATTTGCAGGATTTAGGTTTAGTATCTAAAAATGGATATTTTATTATGTCTGAACTATCAAAAAGATGCTTGTAGCTTTTGTTGCAATAGCTTATACATTAATATTGCTACAATTGTCCTGATAAACTAATATACATAGATAGTGCATTCAGCTATCTTAAAAAATATTACATAACGTGCACATACACATTTCAAATTAAAAGATTATATTTGTACTTTATAAAAACCTAATTATTAATTCAATATAAAATAAAAATGAAAACTAATTACGAATTGCGTTACGCAACAAACCCAAAGGATGCAAAGAACTATACAACAGAAAGACTTAGAGAAGACTTTCTTATTGAAACAGTTTTTGCTGCAGATGAGGTAAACATGGTTTACTCGATGTATGACAGAATGATTGTGGGTGGAGCAATGCCAGTAAATGAGACTCTTCATTTAGAAGCTATTGAACCACTAAAACAACCAATCTTCTTGAGAAGCCGTGAGTTTGGAACTTTCAACGTTGGAGGCCCTGGCATTGTAAAGGTGGGTGATGTGACTTACGAATTAGACTACAAAGAGGCTTTATATCTAGGCTCGGGTGACAGAGAGGTATATTTTGAAAGCAAAGACAAAAACAATCCTGCCAAGTTTTACTTCAACTCGGCTACTGCACACCGCAACTATCCTGACAAGAAAATTACTAAAGCTGACGCTGAAGTGGCAGAGATGGGTTCACTAGAAACATCTAACCACAGAAATATTAATAAAATGATTGTGAATCAAGTGCTGCCAACATGTCAACTTCAAATGGGTATGACTGAACTAGCTACTGGAAGCGTTTGGAACACTATGCCAGCGCACGTGCACTCACGCAGGATGGAAGCATACTTCTATTTTGAAGTACCCGCAGATCAGGCAGTGTGTCACTTCATGGGTGAGGTAGAAGAGACTCGTCACATATGGATGCACAACGATCAGGCTGTTCTTTCACCCGAATGGTCAATTCACTCTGGTGCTGGCACATCAAACTACACATTTATTTGGGGTATGGCTGGTGAAAACCTAGATTATGGTGATCAAGATTTTTCGAAAATCACTGAGCTTAAATAAATAACTAATACAGACAATAAAATAAAATGGTAAACTTTAGATTAGATGGTAAAGTTGCCCTAGTTACAGGCGGATCCTATGGAATAGGATTCGCTATGGCTAAGGCTCTAGCAAAAGCGGGCGCAAAAATTGCGATTAATGGTCGCAATAAAGATAATATAGACCAAGGACTGGCTGACTTCAAAAAAGAAGGAATCGAAGCATATGGATATATATGTGATGTTACGGACGAAGTAGCTGTTCAAGAAATGGTAGCGCAAATTGAAAAAGAAGTTGGAGTAATAGATATTCTGGTAAATAATGCAGGCATTATCAAGAGAATACCTATGCACGAAATGAAGGTAGAGGAGTTTAAGCAAGTTATAGATATTGACTTAGTTGGTCCTTTCATTGCTTCAAAAGCTGTGATACCTGGCATGATTAAAAAAGGTCATGGCAAGATTATCAACATTTGCTCGATGATGAGTGAATTGGGTAGAGAAACCGTTTCGGCTTATGCTGCAGCCAAAGGCGGATTGAAAATGCTTACCAAGAACATCTGTTCAGAATATGGCGGTCACAACATTCAATGCAATGGTATTGGTCCTGGCTACATAGCTACACCGCAAACAGCTCCACTAAGGGAAAAACAAGCAGATGGCTCGCCCCACCCTTTCGATTCATTTATTATTTCAAAAACACCAGCTGGTCGTTGGGGCACACCCGAAGACTTGGAGGGTCCTGCACTGTTTTTAGCATCTGATGCATCTAACTTTGTAAATGGACACATCCTGTATGTAGATGGTGGAATATTAGCTTACATAGGAAAACAACCATAAATACATCCCACTCATGATGAGATTAGCAAATTTGACAATTGCAATAGTTGCAACAATGATAACTCTATCTTCATGCTCGATGAGCCAAAAGGTAGTAAATGTTAGTGTTAAGAATCCAACAACAATAGATAGAGAGAACGAAATTGTAGAAGTTGACTGGAGTAAGATTAACAAAAAGTTATCGCTGACTGATGATCAAAGCATTGTTGTAACAAATAGTTCGGGCGAGCAAGTACCTTATCAATTAGTTACCAATGGAGAAAAATCACCCGTTACACTCATTTTCCCCGTAAGCCTGAACAATGAGGAGAGCAAAACATATCAAGTTAAGGTAGGAACACCCGAGGAGTTTGCACCTCTTGTATATGGACGTCTTGTTCCCGAAAGAAAGGATGACTTTACTTGGGAAAACAATCGAGTAGCATATCGAGTATATGGTCCTGCATTGCAAGCCACTGGCGAAATAAGTAATGGACTAGATATATGGGTGAAGCGAACAGAAGATCTTGTTATCAACAAGTGGTACAAAGATGACTTGTCAGGCAAAGCTTCATATCATAGAGACAATGGCGAGGGGGTTGACTTCTACAAAGTTGGTCCTACATTAGGGTTGGGAATGACGGCTCCTATATATGATGACAATATTGTGCTAGGCAAAAACTTCACATCGGTAGAGGTTCTGGATAATGGTCCATTGAGGATATCATTCAAGTTGCACTATGCACCATATATGGTGGGCGACAATGAAGTTACCGAGACAAGAGTATTCACACTAGATGCATATTCTCGATTGAATAAGGTGGAGAAAGTGTTTGACTCAAAAGATAAAACACTAAATCTTGCTACAGGATTTGTTATCTCTGGACAGGGCGAACAAACCACATTTAGTGATAATGAAGCGGGCATAATTGCATATGAAGTGGCTGAAGATAAAAACTGGGGTATAATCTACACTGGTGCTATCAACTTAATGGGCTACGAAAATAGCAAAATAGCTAACAATCATTTCTTGGGATATAACCATTTCGATAGTGGAAAAAAATATACTTACTACACTGGCGGAGGTTGGAACAGATCAGGCTTTACAGATTTCAATAGTTGGACTGATTATCTAAAGAGGCAGAGAACTATTTACCAAAATCCTATACAGGTTAAGGTTAAATAATCGGTACTGTTTTAAAACTACAAACCCCACTACTTCTCAAAAGCAGTGGGGTTTGTTTGTATTTAATGAATCACACATTTACTCGTTTCGTCTAAACTTCTTCAGCTCATCTTGCATAAACTTGCGCTCCGCTTGTTGTGCTTTATAAAGCTTCTCAGGAGAAATAACCTTTTCTAGTCTTGTCGAATACTCTTTGTCAAGTTCTGCCTCCTTAAGCTTAACATCAACATCATTATCCAATAATTTTCTATACTCTTCGTTTGACATATTTTCTTTGCTTGTCTTCATTTTCTCCACTTTATCTCTGTGTGCCTTATGAAGATCAAATTTCTTTTTTGTCAATTCATTGTAAACAGGAAAAAACTTGCTCGCCTCTTCTTTAGTAAGCTCAGCCTCATTTGTAATATATTCTACTTTGCGCTTTTCGAACTCTGCTATATTCATCTTTTTTGACTCCTGAGCATATGTAGAATTTGAAAACAAAAAGAGCAGGCATGTAAGTGCGAAACCTAAAATCGAACTATAATTTTTCATAACTCCTATGATAATCTATATTGTTGTTATATATAATATGTAATTAGAAAGAAACTTGATTATACATATAATCATAGTATCCATCGCTTGCCAATTGGTCTTCTAGATAATTATAAAATTCATCTTCTGTTACTTGTACGTTGGACCAATACTTATCTGTAGAACTTATGTATTGATTTGCAACTGCATCTTGTTGAGTTGAATCTTCTATGTTAGTTCCTGTAGTATTAAATAACACTTGAATAAAGAAGAAAGCACCAACGAACATTGCTGCCAAATACACCAATGGTTTAACTTTTGTCCATAAAGACACTTTGATGGGTTCTATAATCTCTTTTTGGGGCAGACGACTCATTACCTCATCATTTAGGTTCTCGAAATAGTTTTCGGGAACTAGAAAAGGATTTCTTGAATCTATATCACTTAATTTATTAACTTTAGCCTTCATACCAATTGAAATATTAATACTTTATGTTTGATAGACGTTCTATAATTATAAAGGTTTAATTGGAATCTGTTAAAAACTTTTCCACCTTTTTAACCGCATGATGATAGGAGGCCTTAAGTGCTCCAACTGAAGTTCCTAAGATTTCAGACATATCCTCATACTTCATCTCATCGAAGTATTTCATATTGAAAACTAACCTTTGCTTATCGGGCAAAGTTAGTACAGCATTCTGTAAAAGCTTTTGAGCCTCATCTCCATCAAAATACTCATCTCCCTCCAAAGTGTTCATAAGAAATGAGTCGTCATCATCCATTGATATGTTATTCTGATTTTTCTTTTTATTAATGAATGTGATACTTTCATTAATAGCAATTCTATACAACCAGGTACTAAGTTTGGATTCGCCTCTAAAATTATCAATGTTAATCCATGCTTTAATCAAAACATCTTGAAGTACATCGTTTGCATCATCATGCGACAATATCATCTTTCGTATCTGCCAGTAAAGTCTTTCACTATATTCAGATACAAGCTTAGCGAAAGCCCCCTTTTGTGTTGATGGCTCTCGCAACTCTTCCAATAATTGTTCTTCTATATTTTTTTCCATAAAGGGTTTGAAGATGAACTACAAAGATAGCATTTTTTTAATTACTGCTATTATCCTCACCTTTTTCGAACCAATTTATAAAATTCTGAGCTTCTGTTTGATTCTCTTCCCACCATTGTAAAGATTCGGGGAAATATGACACACTAATATATCTACAGAATACATCATAATAATTTGAGTTAAGTATGCTAGTAAAAAAAGGATACTTAAAACCCCAAAAATTATCTGTCATAGTAGTATCTTCATTTTGGTCACTCAATCCGTCCAATATTATTTTATTTACCTCTTTGAAGGCAACATAATAATCAAGGGTTTCGGAGTCGCCTTGGATGGAGTCAATAGTTTGATTTATTTTAATTGACAAATTCTCTCTGATACTGTCCATACCTGTTGTTGGGGTTTCAGCTACAGACTTATCCTCCTCCGCCGACTTATTCTTACTCATTTGCATTTGAATAAAAGAGCGTTCAACTGGCTTTTCTGTAGATGTATCAATGATACTCATTGCTTGAAGCATCTCCTCGAAAGCATTACGAGATCTTGAAGAGTCGGGCTCTAACAATAGAAACATCTGAAAGGAATATATACTTTGTAGCCACAACCCCTTATCTCTTTGTGCATATGCACTAAGAAGAAATGCTCCACTAAAGTTTTTGTCAAGCTCGATGGCTCTATTCACATGCTCCAATGTTTTATTGATATCGTTTTTCTTGTAATAGTTCAAAGCCAAATTGAAGTGTAGCAAAAAAGATTCTCCAATTTTTGATAACCCTTCTCTCAAAATTAAAATTGCATCATCTATCCTATCCAATCCCACTAGAGCTTCACTCTTCACTGCATAGGCACCTATTAGTAAAGTTTCATCATTTGCCTCTATAACTCTTGTGCTATATTGTGAAGCACTTTCATACTCTTTCAGCTCCAGATATGATAATGAAATTTCATACAGGGCAAGCGTTGACTTTGGATTTAGCTTAAGAGCAGATTCAAATTTCTCAATTGCAAGCTTATACTCTGTGGAGTCGTGCAATGCTATTCCCTCATTTATTAGTAGTTCAACATTATTGCTCTGCGCATATGATGCTATAGAAAGAGTTAAAAATAAAAGTAATGTATATATAAGTTTGTTCATAATGTTCAATTCAAATTGTAAATGTAGGACAAAAAAGCCAACACATAGTTCTATTTCAAAAAAATATAGCGCACAATAACAATACTAAACAGTTTGATTTATTTTTAAATGTTTTTTCATAATTTTCCGACTAAATAAATAGTACTTTTGTGCTATAACTATAAATACAAAAAATAATGAAGTACATTGAAGTTTCATTCAACAGCAATCCAGCCTCCGAGGACATATATGATGCTATATCAGCTAGCATAGCAACAATAGGTTTCGAAAGCTTCGTTCAATCAGACAACTTATTACTAGCATACATCGACAGCACTCAGTTCTCCACCAATGCTATCGACGATTTTATATCCAACTTTCCTTTAGACGTAAATATTTCATATACGTTTAAGGAGATTGAAGATAAAAATTGGAATGAGGAATGGGAAAAGCATTTCTTCGAACCCATAGTATTTGAAAACAAATGCATAATTCACAGCTCGTTCCACAATGTAACAAGTGATTATGAGTATAAAATATTAATAGATCCCAAAATGGCATTTGGCACTGGACACCATCAAACCACTAGCTTGATGATTAGAAACATTTTGGGAAGTGATTTCAGAAATAAAACTGTACTTGACATGGGATGTGGAACTGCCGTCTTAGCAATTCTTGCATCAATGAGAGGGGCAAAACATATCACGGCTATAGATATAGATAAATGGGCCTACGAAAATGCAATTGAAAATATAAAACTAAACAGTATAGAAAACATAAACATTCAATTGGGTGGTGCAGAACTATTAGGGAACGAAAAATTTGATATTATACTAGCAAATATCAATAGAAATATTCTGCTTGAGGACATCCCACACTATGTAAACGTACTTAATGATGGGGGCACTTTGATTGTAAGTGGATTTTATGAAGAAGATATACCGATGATTAGTAATAAGTGTATTGAAAATAAATTATCTTTCAAAAACTATTTCGAACAAGACAACTGGGTAGCAGTAGTTTACAACAAATAGAACCAAAACCCGTTATAATCTTCTTTTGTCTTTCAATATGAAATGGACTACCTTTGCAAGTTAATTTTTTAAAAGATAAAAAACATAAACATTTTTATGGACTGGATTAACGACCTGTTATTTGGAACAGGAGTAGCACACACCATTTTTGTGCTAGCTTTAGTAATATCAATTGGTATCATGCTTGGTAAAATTAAAATATTCGGCATATCATTAGGTATTACTTGGATATTATTTGTTGGTATTATACTGGGGCACTTTGGCCTAAGTAGCGACGAACACACACTGCACTTTGTGAAAGAATTTGGTCTCATACTTTTCATCTATTCGATAGGTATGCAAGTGGGGCCAAGCTTCTTCTCATCATTCAAGCAAGGGGGAATAACATTCAATCTGCTTGCTGCAGGAGTAGTTTTTTTAGGTGTTATCACCACATATGTAATTCACATTATCACTGGATTGCCAATCGCAACTATGGTAGGCATACTATCGGGAGCAGTTACCAACACGCCTGGACTAGGGGCAGCACAACAAACATACTTTGATGTAACTGGCACCAACGACCCCAGCATTGCAATGGGTTATGCAGTGGCCTATCCGCTTGGCGTAGTAGGTATTATTACTTGCTTAATATTATACCGATTCATTTTCAAGATAAATATAGAAAAAGAGACGAAGAGCTTAGACACTTCAAACGCATCAAAGATGACAGAGGCTCATATGTTTTCATTGATAGTAAAGAATCCTGCTATATTTGAGAAATCTGTAGAAGAGATAAAGGATTTAGTTGATAAAGACTTTGTGTTCTCGAGATTGCTACACATAGAGGACAATTCGCTAGTGGTGCCTAACAACAAAACCATGGTAAGCGAAGGAGACAAAGTACTTGTTGTTACTAACTATCAAAACATAGAAACAGTAAGAGCCTTAATTGGAGAAAAAATAGATATGAATCGTGACGAGTGGAGCGAACTAGACTCACAGCTTGTTTCGAGAAGAATAAGTGTAACCAAAAATGAAATAAACGGAAAATCGATAGGACAACTAAGGCTTAGAAACCTTTTTGCAGTAAACATCACTAGAGTCAATCGTGCTGGTGTGGACCTTATTGCTGATCCAAACTTACATCTACAGCTGGGTGACCGCGTCACAGTAGTAGGCTCTAAAGAATCAATTAAGAACGTAGAAAAGTTTTTAGGCAACTCACTAAAGAGATTGCACGAACCCAATTTAGTATTCATATTTATTGGTATTGCATTAGGTGTATTGCTAGGCAGCATTCCATTTATATTTCCTGGCATACCTCAACCTGTGAAACTAGGACTTGCAGGTGGTCCGCTAATAGTAGCAATACTTATCAGTAAATTTGGGCCAAAGTTTGGCTTAGTTACCTACACCACAATGAGTGCTAACTTGATGTTGCGCGAAGTAGGCATTGCCCTTTTCCTTGCATGTGTGGGTCTTAGTGCTGGTGAGGGCTTTGTGGACACAATCGTTAATGGTGGATATGTTTGGATTGGCTATGGCTTTATTATCACCGTGGTGCCACTATTAATTATTGGAACTATAGGTCGTAAGATTTACAAGATAAACTATTTCACACTCATGGGGCTTATAGCAGGAAGTATGACTGACCCTCCAGCTCTATCGTATGCCAATGCAATAGCAGGAAATGACACTCCCGCAGTGGGATATGCAACCGTTTAC
>JAAYFB010000170.1 GCA_012728465.1 Proteiniphilum sp.
TATATGTTACAGTAATCAATGCTCAATGAAATTCTAGAAAAATAAAATAATAACTTACAAGTATTTATCTATGAAAAATTTAATCTCATTAGTAGTAATTATAAATATTTTATTGATCATTGGATCTTGTACTAAGTATAGCGACTCAAAAGAAATTATTAAGGAGCAACTTAAAGAAGGGGTTCTAAGGATAGCCGCTATGAATATTAATGAAGTTCCAATAACCGTTACTTCGTATCAATGCGATAGGAGTGCAGGAGGAATACACGACTTTTATTCTGAAGGAGATTACTGGTGGCCAAATGAACTTGATCCAGAAGGACCATATGTACAGCGTGATGGTCAAACTAATCGAAATAATTTTGTTTCACATAGGCATGCAATGATTCGATTTAGTGAGATAGTTGCTAATCTTACTTCTGCATACACACTTACCAAAGACAAAAAATATATTGAAGCTGCGTTGTCTCATGTACGCGCTTGGTTCATGGATGAGCATACCAAAATGAATCCTAATTTGCTTTACGCACAGGCTATTAAAGGTGTTACTACAGGTCGTGGGATTGGAATAATAGACACTATACATCTCATTGAAGTTATTCAATCATTGTTGCAAATGGAACTATGGGGAGTACTATCCCAAGAAGACATTTTAGGAACTAAAGAATGGGTTTCTGCATATCTGCAGTGGTTAACAACTCATCCTAATGGATTAAAGGAGATGAATGCAAAGAATAATCACGGTACATGCTGGGTAATGCAGGTAGCAATGTTTGCAAAATATACTAGTAACGATACTATATTGCAACTATGCGTTGATAGATACAAAAATATTTTGCTTCCTGATCAAATGGCAGAGGATGGTAGTTTCCCTCGTGAGCTAAATAGAACAAAACCATATGGTTATTCTTTATTTAACCTAGATGCAATGTCAACATTGTGCTACATATTATCTACCGATAATGAGAATTTGTGGGCCTACACTACTGATGATGGAAAGAATATGCAAAAAGGAATTGACTTTATGCTACCTTTTGTAATCGACAAATCATTGTGGGAATATACGCCAGATGTGATGTATTGGGATGAATGGCCCATAGCTCAACCGTTTCTATTCTTTGGGTCAATTGGTTTAAACAATATAGAATACATTAAAGTATGGAAATCTCTTGAACATTTCCCAACTAATGACGAAGTTGTTCGTAATTTACCAATTCGTAACCCTTTAATATGGTTGTAATAGTTCAGAAATAAATGATTATCAGTATATGCAAGAGTTGTTGTTAATAGTTTTATATGATAGAATTTGAACTTTACAAACTTTTATGAGTTCTAGAATATATATCAACCAATTATTCAAAAAAATATAGATATGAAATATATAGGTGCACACATAAGCGCATCAGGTGGAGTAGAAAATGCCCCTCTAAATGCTAAGGAGATAGGAGCAAAGGCTTTTGCTTTCTTCACCAGAAATCAACGTCAATGGGTATCGAAACCTTATGAGACTAAAAGCATAGATTTATTTAAGTCACGATGTGACGAGTTAGGTTTTTTACCCGACAACATTCTTCCTCATGGTAGCTACTTAATCAATTTGGGTCATCCCGAAGAAGAGGCTCTACAGAAATCGAGAGCTGCATTTCTTGATGAAATGTTGCGTTGTGAGCAGCTAGGTCTCAATCGTTACAACTTTCATCCTGGGAGCCATCTACATGTGATGGATGTTGATGCTTGTTTAGATAGAATAGCTGAATCTATTAATTTTGCTCTTGATAAAACGAAAGGTGTAACTGCTGTGATTGAGAACACAGCAGGACAAGGAACCAATTTGGGACACACTTTCGAACAGATTGCTCACATTATAGATAAAGTGGAAGATAAAAGTAGAGTAGGGGTTTGTATAGATACTGCACATGCTTTGGCAGCTGGTTATGAAATTAGAACTAGAGAGGGATTCGACGAAACGTTTGACAACTTCAACAAAATAGTTGGCATAGAGTATCTAAAAGGTATGCACATCAATGACTCTAAAAAAGAAGTTGGGACTCGAGTTGATAGGCACGATAGCCTTGGCAAGGGTGTGATGAGCATGGATTTATTCTATTTCATCATGAACGATTCTCGTTTTGATAATATGCCTCTAATTCTTGAAACTCCCGATACTGATATTTGGGCAGAAGAGATAAAGATGCTTTATTCGTTACAAAAGTAAAGAAATATATTTAGGGTGTGATTTATTTCATACCCTGCTTTACTTTACATCGAACACCTAAAGTTTGCTGAAAAACACATATTCTTCATAATCAAAAAGGTTCCATTCTACTGAAATATTATATATCATATACTTCTATAATGGGTTAACAACAATTATATTGAAATACTTATTAAAACTGTAGTAAATTAATTACTTTTGTGTAGTGTTTCTTTATGTTTGCTGTCATTTTGATAGTAAATAGTGGGATATATAATCATTAAATTCTTATTTAGAATGACGAAGTTGCGATTTAAAGCTGTTGAAGTGGCATCAAAGAGATTACCAATTGAGGTGACTCCGCCCACTCAATTGCCTTCAGAATATTATGCTAAAAATGTATTTAACCGAAAGCAGATGTCAAAGTATCTATCTAAAGATACTATGAACACTGTATTGAAAGCCATTGACGAGGGTGTAACACTCCATCGAGAAATTGCAGACCATGTGGCAGCAGGTATGAAAAGATGGGCTATAGAGATGGGAGCTACGCATTACACACATTGGTTTCAGCCACTGAATGAAGGTACTGCCGAA
>JAAYFB010000171.1 GCA_012728465.1 Proteiniphilum sp.
CAACGATACTATAGACACCTCCCCTACATACAAGGTTCTTGAAGAAGGAGCATCAACTCTTTCAAAAGAAGAAGCAGGTAGATTAGCTCAGCGCCAAATGAAGTTTATACAAAACCTACAAGCAGCACTGGTGCGTATCGAAAACAAAACCTATGGTGTGTGTCGTGAAACAGGAAAACTTATTCCTAAAGAGCGATTAAGAGCTGTGCCACATGCAACACTTAGCATAGAAGCTAAGGAATCTGGAAAAAGAAGATAAGCGATAAGTAAATGAATTTTAAAACTTTACACATAGGGTTGTAGGGTAGAGATAAAAAATATTTCGACCCTACAATCTTTGTGTGCTTTTACATTAGAAATAAATGAAGGATGCTACAAAAAAAAGCATAATAGCCATCTCTGTTATAGTCTTAGTTCTACTCATCGATCAGATCTCTAAAATATGGGTCAAAACAAACATGGCATTGTATGACTCTATTGATATAACAAGTTGGTTCAAGATATATTTTGTAGAGAATAATGGTATGGCCTTTGGCATTGAGGCGATAGGCAAACTGTTTTTATCAATATTCAGAATAATAGCAGTTACAGGTATAATATATTACCTAACTATAATAGTGAAGGAAAACTACAAGAATGGCTTTATAGCATGTATTGCTCTAATACTAGCTGGTGCATCTGGCAATATTATTGATAGTGTTTTCTATGGAGCATTCTTCGAAGCAAGTTATCAGGGCCACGTAGCATCATTCGTTCCATTTGGAGAGGGCTATGCATCTCTACTTCACGGCAAAGTAGTTGATATGCTATATTTCCCTTTGTTTGAAGGTACTTATCCGTCTTGGATTCCTATAGTTGGAGGAGAGGAGTTCTTATTTTTCCGATTTATTTTCAACATTGCTGACTCAGCTATAACTGTGGGGGTAGCGTTGCTACTCATCTTTTATCGTAAAACTTTATCTTACTCACTTATGTCGAAAAGTGATAGAGAAAAGCATAATATGGAGCATTCCTTAGAACAAGAATAAGAAGATTGTGAAAAGTAATTTTACACTATATTTTCCAACTATAATTTTACTTGGTACTATGTTTTCTTTTTGTAGTAAACCTAACGTGGTGCACAGCAAAAAGGAGATGGAGCGCATCATGTACGATATTTATATTGCAGAAGCTATCATAGAAGACGACTACTCATCCTTTAATACTCCAGAAAAAAAGGAGGCAATAATAAACGAAGTATTTAAAAGAAACAAAACAAATCAAGCTAGATGGGACACCTCTCTTTCATGGTACTCAGACAGAGTGGAAATATATTTGAAAATGAATGACTCGGTGAAAGCTCGACTTCAACGCCAACAAAAACAAATAGAAACTCTACTTAATAAAGAAATAGCTCTTGAGGAATCTGTTAGAGATAGAACTCGACTTACATCTGAACCACCAACACATTATTCATTTACAGAAGTCAACCCCAAGAATGGTTTTAGATTCATGCTAGATAGCCTTCAAATAAAAGAAAGAATAGATAGCACTAATTCATACTTTTCATTCTACGCACTTGGAGTTCCTAAGAACACAAAACCCATATTATCATCGCAAGTTATATTAGAATATAAAGATACAACTATATACATCAATGAAATAATTACCGAGAATGGTAAGCACTCAACACCTATAGATAAATACATTGATAACGATACGCTTGAAACCATTTATGGTTTTGTAAGACTACAAGATACGGCTAGATGGTTTAAGAATATTCAGCTATTTGATATCCAAATTGGCAAGCAGGATAGTTTGAGCCAAACTCACAATAAACTTAATAAGCCAAACTTTGAATCTTTACAGTTAGAAGAACAACGATAATTCAAAGTCATATAGATCTATAATAACAA
>JAAYFB010000172.1 GCA_012728465.1 Proteiniphilum sp.
GAGTGGACCCCCGACACACTTACTAGAATTATTTTTAGCCCACAGGCTTCTGTAAATAAAAATAGACGATCGGAGTTTGGTGACTTTGTAACTACTACCGAAACTTTTACTGATACGATTAATAGTGGCGATTCGGAGTATCACTCAAATGGTGATGGAAAAAGCTTATCTGCCCGTCTTGATGTTAGCCGTACTTTAAGCTCTAATGGACGTACAATAAGTGCACAATTGCAGGGTGGCATATCTGATCAAGAGACAACAGGCACAAACTTATCTAACACTCTATTCTATGGCTCTACACCTGATGAATTGATAGATCAACGATTCGTTAATACTAATGACTCAAAGAACTGGAGAGCTTATCTTTCTTATGTAGAACCAATCGGAAATAATAACTTTATTCAATTGGCATATTCGTATCGTCAAAATGACTCAGAGTCTGATAAGGATACTCGTATTAAAGATGCACAAGGGGATTATACCGAATTGGATCCTAAGTATAGTAAGCGACTTGAAAACAGTTTTAACAATCAAGAAGTTGAATTGAACTTTAAATCAGTCCGTCCAAAGTATGACTATACTCTTGGATTCACTGTGCAACCATCTTCATCAAAAAGCAAAACTTTTATTGGAAGCAACTTAGAAAATAACTTCTCACGAAGTGTTACTAACTTTGCACCATCGGCTCAATTCAATTATAGATGGACTCGTCAGCACAATCTACGCTTGAGGTATTATGGAAATACTGATCAACCATCAGTAACTCAGCTATCACCAGTAGAGGATGTATCAAACCCACTTAACATAACAGTAGGTAATCCCGATTTGAAACCTTCATTCCAACATAGATTGAATATACGTTATCAAAACTTTAATCCTGAAAAGAATAGCTCAATGGGTTTCTTCGGAAACATTGGATATTTGACTAATGATATTGTTTCGGCCACCACTACTGATATAAGCACAGGTGCTAAGCGAACAACTTACGAAAATGTGTCGGGCAACTGGAATGCAAACGGTAGAATGATGTTTAATGTGCCACTTAAGAATATTAAATTCTCTGTATTTTCAATGACATTCGCTAGCTATAATCATGCAAACGGATTTTCTAACACGAAAGATAATGATATAATAACTATAGAGAAAAACTTAAGTAAACGAATGAATCTTGGTGAAACACTTGGTCTAAACTATCGTTCGGATTTATTTGACTTTTCTGTAAGAGGCAACGTTAATTATAACAATGTAAAAAATACCCTAGATGGTCAACGTGATCAGGAGTACCTAAACTATGGAGGTAATGCTAGCACTACAATTTATTTGCCATTTAGCTTTTCGATTGAGAGTGATATCAACTACAGCACCAACTCGGGATATGCTGATGGCTTCACACAAGATGAGTGGTTGTGGAATGCATCGTTATCAAAGCAAATATTTAAACAAAAGAATGGTACTCTACGATTTAAGATATATGATATATTGCAACAGCGTAGCAATATCAGCAGATCAGTAACATCTAACTATATCAGAGATACTACTACTAATACACTTACTTCATACTTTATGTTCCACTTTGTATATCGTTTCAATATATTCAAAGGAGGAGCATCTCAAGAGGATATGATGCAAAGACGTGGTGGACCAGGTGGTGGTCATGGTAGAGGAATGATGTAAAGTATAATATTAAAAATAGCTTGATACTAAATAATAGTGTCAAGCTATCGTTTATAGTAATATAGAACAATATAAAGTAGTGACAATATGAGCAACACAATTAATAAAAAGATCCAAAACACTTATACCGTTGTAGTAGTACATATACTTTTATGGGGCATGATATTGGTTGCCCCGTATTTCTTTATGGACAGGGAAACTATATTTCGTTGGGACATGTTCATACGATCTACTCCTGAAATAATAGGACTATTATTCATATTCTATATCAACTATTTTTTCTTGATTGATAAGTTCCTTTTTAAAGGTAAAACCTATCAATTCATATTTTATAATATACTATTCGTTGTGGCTATGCTCTTTCTTATGCATTATGGCAATGAGTTTATGCGAACATTAAGCAATCAACCAATTCGCAGACATGGAAGACGTATGCGAGTGTCTCCCTGGTTGTTTATAATAAAAAATGCAACTACTCTAGTAACTATGGTTGGCCTTAGTGTGGCACTAAAGATGACTTTTCAGTGGTTCATTGCAGAAAATGAGATGAAGGAGCTAGAGAAAGCTAAAACGGAGGCAGAGCTTCAAAATCTAAAGAATCAGATTAGCCCACACTTCTTGCTCAACACTCTGAATAATATATATGCGCTCATATCATTTAATCCAGAAAAAGCACAACAAGCGGTACTAGATTTGAGTAAACTATTGAGACACATACTATATGATAACGAAAAAACTTATGTACCTTTACATCAGGAGATAGACTTTATTAATAACTATATTGAACTAATGCGTTTGCGATTGTCAGATAATGTGGCACTAAGTTCAGTTATTGAGGCAGACGAGACTAGTACTACTCCTATAGCCCCACTAATATTTATCTCTTTGATAGAGAATGCTTTTAAACATGGAGTTAGTAGTAAGCCATCTTTTATTGCAATACATATCTCTGAAAAACCTGATGGAGTTGTAGAATTTATATCTAAAAATAGTCTTTACCCAAAGTCTAATTCAGATAAGAGCGGCAGTGGCATAGGGTTAGAACTAGTAAGAAAGCGACTAGACTTTATCTATCCCAATAGTTATGTATGGAATATAGAAACAGATAATAATATTTACTCAACATCACTTACAATATATACTAGAGGAAAATGAAATTAAATTGCTGGATAATTGATGATGAACCGCTGGCGTTAGAGCTATTGAACTCATATGCTCAAAAAACTCCCTTCCTAAACATAACGGGAAAGTATTCTAGTGCGGTGCAAGCAATGGAAAATATATCAAAAGAGAGAATTGATATAATCTTTTTAGATATACAAATGCCAGACGTTAATGGTATGGAGTTTGCTAAGATGGTGAGTGAAGATACCAGAATTATTTTTACAACTGCTTTTAGTGAGTATGCTTTAGATGGGTATAAAGTAAATGCTCTTGATTATCTTCTGAAGCCTTTTTCTTATTCCGATTTCTTAAATGCTTCGAAAAGAGCATTAGATTGGCACGAATTGAGAAAAATGGCTCAAGAAAAGAAAGAGCCAACATCTGAAGGAATATTTGTTCGTGCTGACTAC
>JAAYFB010000173.1 GCA_012728465.1 Proteiniphilum sp.
GAATCAAGTTTTGGGGCACACCCCTATTTTTGGAAGAGATGCTATTTGAAAACCCTGATGATAAGATAGATTTGATACCAACCGATGTAGATGTACTTATTTCGCACGTGCCACCTCACGATATTCTTGACTATAGTGGCAAAGTGAAATGGGGGAGCAGAACCTTACTTGATAAAATACATGATGCAAGACCACAATATCACCTATTTGGGCACATACATGATGCATTTGGCATTCACAAAACGGAACATACCACCTTTAGCAATGCAGCTATTGTGGATGAGAGGTATGAGGTGAAGAATGACCCAGTTATATTTCAAATAAATAGATAACGATTATGAATGAAAGTGTGAATCATAATATAATTACACTTGAGTGGTATGCTAAGGCTGATAAAGAAGTTAGTTTTCACATATGGATATCAGAAACAGACCTTATACGCATAGACTGGGGTGATGGCGAACATGATAAATTTTTTATTGACTCTTACGACATGAATATAAATGATATTTGTGATAAACTTATATACTACCCTTATAATCCTCTCAAAATACTGAGTCATAAATATGTGCATAGTGATGTTTACAACTTAACCATAACCACATTGAGATGCAACCCCATTGCTATTGCAAGTAATGAAGATTTATCAAATCATTGTCTATCAATAGATACAACTCTTGCTCCAGACCTTGGCGCACTTAATTGCACAAGATGCAGAATGGAAGAACTAGATGTGTCAAGAAACCAAAAACTTAGATTTCTTAATTGCTGGGGCAGTCAGCTAGAATCATTGGACGTGAGCAAGAATAATGAGCTTAAACATCTTCGTTGCATATTCTCTAACTTAAACGATTTATTTCTTGGAGATATTGATATAGAAACAATAGATTGTTCATTCAACAATTTCTCATCGTTAGACTTTAGTGGAAATAAAAAGCTGAGCAAATTAATAGCTAACAACAATCCATTATTGACGCAGTTGGTTTTGAACACAAATATTAAGGAAGTCGATATTCATTATGTTTACCAACCTTTTCTTGAAGAGGAAGAAGAGGAAGAAATGGGTATAGAGCCAAAAGGTAAAATAAAGGAACTCGATATAGACAAGTGCATATTACTAGAAAAACTGAATATCAACAATCAACGCCTAAGCAGTATCAACTTAAGCAATAATAAAAACCTAATAGAACTCAACTGCTCGGAAAACCATCTAACTAACCTCGATATTACTCATAATAAAAAGCTAGAAACTCTTGATTGTGCCCACAATAGACTAGAGAAGTTAGATATTAGCAAAAACAAGAAGTTAACAAGCATCAAGATGGAGGGAAATAAGAGTGCATCTATATTCCAATTTTGCAGATAATAAGATAAGTAGGCTTAGATGAATTAAATAAATACAATTCGTCAGCATTTGGCTTATGTCACAAATATCTTCGTATAAAACATTAAAAAGATAAAGACCATAGCTATCGAACACGATAAATTATCATCAACATGACCACCAAAAGCAACAGCAAAGACAGCACTTCAAATCTTTTCAACCGATATGTATGGCTAGTTGATATCATACACAGACAAGATAATATAACATTTGAGGAGATAAATGAATACTGGTTAAAGTCATCACTAAACATTAACGGTGATGACCTCCCTATACGCACCTTTCACAACCATCGCAAAGCAATTGAGCAGATGTTTGACATAAATATTGAATGTGACAAAAAGAATGGCTACAAGTACTATATCGAAAATAGTGATGACATAGAAATCGAGGGAGTAAAATCGTGGCTATTAAACAGTTTTTCTATTAATAATTTGATACATGAGAGCCGAAGGATAAAAGATAGAATCTTGTTTGAAAAGATACCGTCGGGACAAATATACCTCACAGATATTATTGAGGCAATGACAAAAAACTCGTCAATTGTAATCAGCTATCAAAACTTTTGGAGAGACACTCCATACGAAGCATATATTTATCCATATTGCATAAAGGTATTCAAACAACGTTGGTATTTGATTGCATTTAACAAAAGCAAGGAGCGAATATTAACTTATGCTCTCGATAGAATCAAAAAGGTGACTATAACAAATTCCACATTTACTTTTCCAAACGACTTTATAGCAAACAGCTATTTTGAAGATAGTTTTGGCATAATAGTTGATGATAATATAAAGGCAGAAGAAGTATCATTAAAAATCAACAATGATAAAGCTAAATACATCAGAGCTCTACCTTTACACCATTCTCAAACTGAATCTAAAAGAACAGAAGACTATACTATTTTCACATACCACATACGCCCAACATATGATTTTTTGCAAGAAATACTATCTCATGGACAAAGCATTGAAGTACTTTCACCTAAATGGTTCAGAGATGAAATCTCAAAAACAATATCAAATCTGCACAACATCTATTTTTAAAAACTCCAACTACAAAGTTCCAACATTATTCACTACATTTGCATACATCTAAACTAATTCTAAAAATACACATACAATAATTTAATTATGAATGAAAACTTTACCGCCATCGATTTTGAAACAGCTCAGGGTCAGCGCAACAGCATATGTCAAGTGGGTCTAGTGCGAGTCGAGGATGGTGTGATTACCAAAGAGATAAATTTTTTGGTGCAACCACCCGACAATTATTATTGGAAACGATTTATAGCCATACATGGCATTTCGCCACAAGATACTGCTTACGAGCCCACATTCGACGAAAAATGGCCAATCATCGAACCATACATCACCAATCAAACCGTGGTGGCACAC
>JAAYFB010000174.1 GCA_012728465.1 Proteiniphilum sp.
GCATAATCATGCTCAAAACGGCTTCAAGTACATATATCTTCGATTGAAATTTAACTTTTGCCTATCAATTAGCATTGTGTATTATGCATTCAAGCACCAAAACATAGACAAAAACAAACTACACTTTGATTATTCACAACTTTTTTGGCACAAACACAAGTATGTTTTTGTATTTCTTGACAAAAAAGCACATAATTACATATGTAATTGGGGACTTTTGGAACAAATTGTAGTAAAAAACATTTGTATTTTTAATTTCCGCGACCAAAAACCCTTCATTAACAAACTGCTCTTTTACCATTCACAACTTTTTCAGCACATAAATGAGATAATTTCATACCCGAAATGTTTCCAAATATTAAAAACCATTTATAATTTTATGGTTTTATTACAAGATTCTATTAAATACATTCATTTTTTTAATGAATTAGACCACAAAACGATCATTACCAAACTACACTTTGACCATTCACAACTTTTTTAGCACAAAAATATTCAGTTTTTTAACTAAAATCAAACTTGAATATCAATTCTTCTCTTTGAATAATTCATAATCGAAGATCATAGATACTCTTCTCTTTTTGAAACTTAAAAAACAAGTATATTAAATTACAATCCACAATCATAATTAATAAAACCTGAAGCAAATCACTTAAATAATAATTGGTTTTAATGTTCGACCAATACACATTATTAGTAAACATACATTATATATTTAAATAACGACTCGCACAATAGCAGAAATCAAAAATAAAAACTAACTTTGAAAGGTATTAATTTAAAAATCAATAGAGTTATGTCAAATGTAGGCTTAATAATCGAGGAGCGTGCTACTGACATTGGTAATTTTTTAGTGGGCAGACTACTCCCTTTTGCACAAAAAAGAGCTATCGGACCATTTGTTTTTATCGACCACATGGGTCCTAAGACATTTAATAAGGGAGAGGGCTTAGACGTTGCCCCTCATCCGCACATAGGATTGTCAACCCTCACATATCTTTTTGAGGGCTCTATTATGCACAAAGATTCCATTGACTCAGAAATAGAAATTAAACCAGGTGCTGTAAATTGGATGACTGCTGGAAAGGGTATAGTTCACTCAGAACGTACACCTCAATCTCTAAGAAGCGATTTTAATATATTGCATGGACTACAAATTTGGGTTGCTCTACCAAAAGAACTCGAGGAGATGGAACCTACTTTTACACACATTGAAGCTTCGGGATTGCCAAAATGGACAAAGGATGGCTTACAATATAGATTAATAGCAGGTGAAATTGGCGAACATAAGTCTGATGTTCCCGTTTTCTCTAATTTATATCTAATCGAAATAAAGTCAGCAAATGGAGGAAAGGTAAACATCGGCACAGATTTATTCGGAGAGAGCGGATTATATATACTCAATGGAAATATAATAGAGGCAAACAATAAGTATGGTCCCAAACAGATACTCATAGCTAAAAATGCTCAACTGTGCGAATTCGAAATGGAAGCAAACACCACAATATATATATTTGGTGGCGATCCATTACCCGAAAAGAGATATTTATACTGGAACTTTGTATCGAGCAGTCGTGAAAGAATTGAGCAAGCAAAACAGGATTGGGTCAACCAAACCATGGGCAAGGTGTCTGGCGAAACAGAAATAGTGCCATTACCACCACAACCCAAAAACATACGATTAAAAGAATAGTTATATTATGTGTTACTACATAAAAGTAGAATACACATTGCTAATATATAGGATTAAATGCACTAAAGAAGCAGCTTTAGCAAAACAAAATAACTGATTTCAATACGAGTAAGTGGATTATTCGATTGATTTATTGTGTATATTGAAATATTTTTCTAATTTTGCACCCCAAATTGAGTGTAACAAATCAAAACAACAAGATAAAATGAAAAGAACATTTCAACCCTCTAACAGAAAGAGAAAGAACAAGCATGGCTTCCTAAAAAGATCAGCCACTAAAAATGGTAGAAGAGTTTTAGCAGCTCGTCGTGCAAAAGGAAGAGCTAAATTAAGCGTATAGTATTATTGCTTCAACGCAATAACTACAAAGAAGAAATTAAAAGCAGAGATATATTTAAAAACATACTCCTGCTTTTATTTTTTCTGAACTTCAAGTGCAATAATTCCGAAAAGAGCATACTATAATTCAAGCAATATTTTTTTGAAAAAATTATCGAAAATATTTGCAGATAAAAAAAAAGCATCTATCTTTGCACTCGCAATCTGAAAGCAACATCAACTACAAAACAATTTTAGCGAAAAGTTTTGCAGTCACAAAAAATGTTTCTATCTTTGCACTCGCAATCTGAAAGCAACGCTTGTTGCAAACAAGGTTCGCAGCCTCAAGGCCCATTAGTCTATCGGTTAGGACGCAAGATTTTCATTCTTGAAGGAGGGGTTCGATTCCCCTATGGGCTACCAAAAGATATAAAAGATACAATAGTCAAAACGAAATGGCAAATCACAAATCAGCAATAAAAAGAATTAGGCAAACTAATGCTCGTCGATTAGAGAACAGATATGTTTCTCGCACAACAAGAAACTCAGTTCGCAAACTACGCGCAACTACTTCGAAAGATGAGGCTCAGAAAATGTATCCTGAGGTTTGCTCTATGCTAGATAAGCTTGCTAAGAAGAAAGTTATACACCAAAACAAGGCTAATAACTTAAAATCAAAATTAGCAGCACACGTAAATGGTCTAGAAGCCTAGATCACTATTCATACTTCATAATATATAACGAAGCCGAATATCAATTTGATATTTGGCTTTGTCGTGTTTATGTATATCCAAACAGAGACAGCTTTTTTATTGTACAAAAGAGGTCAAAAGCACAACAAATAAAACAAAACAAACTACCTTTGCAATTAGAGACACAAAAGAGAGACAAAACCTCGAAACTAAGCATCATACTAAACTAAAATAAAACAAACAAAAATGATTAAGCATATTGTACTTTTTAAATTAGCTGATGAAGCAGAAGGAAAATCAAGAGAAGATAATGCAATTATCATCAAAGAGCAACTAGAATCACTTAAAGAGATAATCCCAGAGATACATAGTATAAGCGTGCAAATAAATCACACAGAAGCAGACAACAGCAACTATGATATCATACTAGACAGTGAATTCAAGAGCTTTCAAGATCTAAACACATACGCCACACACCCCGAGCACTTAAGAGTTGGCGACTATATTAAAAAAACAAGAATATCGAGAGCAGCAATAGACTACGAGCTCTAGGCTATGTCTCTCAATTACACAGGCATTAAATAGATAAAACAGTTGTGTAATTAAGCATTTATTGCTATATTTGTTGTGTATTTCAAATGAAAAAATATTGCATTAGAAACCACACACAAACACAGAGAATATAACATTATTAAGATGATAGAAGAAAATAAAAAAGCGCATAGTGAAGACTATTCAGCACAAAACATACAAGTACTAGAAGGACTGGAAGCAGTAAGAAAGCGTCCTGCCATGTACATTGGTGACGTTGGAGAGAAGGGACTTCACCATCTAGTATATGAAGTTTTAGATAATTCAATAGACGAGGCTCTAGCAGGGTATTGTTCTGAAATTAATGTAGTCATTAATGAAGACAACTCTGTTACTGTTACAGATGATGGTAGAGGAATCCCTGTTGACTTCCACGAGAAAGAACAGAAATCGGCACTAGAAGTAGTTCTTACAGTTCTTCACGCTGGAGGAAAGTTCGATAAAGGCACTTACAAGGTGTCAGGAGGACTACATGGTGTAGGTGTTTCGTGCGTAAATGCACTTTCAGAGTATCTAAAGGCCGAAGTACATCGTGGTGGAAAAATCTACACTCAAGAGTACTCTATGGGCAAGCCATTTCATGATATTAAAGAGGAAGGAACGACTGAAAATACTGGAACAATAATTACTTTTAGGCCAGACAAGTCTATATTCATTACTCACGAGTATCGCTATGATATTTTAGCAACTCGTCTTCGTGAACTTGCTTTCTTGAATGCAAATATTAAACTCACACTTACAGACAAACGATCTGTGAAAGAGGATGGAACATTCAAATCGGAAGTTTTCTACTCTGAAGAAGGATTAAAAGAATTTGTAAAGTATATAGATAGAACTAAAGAGTCACTTATTAGTGAGCCAATCCATATTATTACTGAGAAAAATGGAGTGCCAATTGAGATGGCGCTAACATACAACACAGCATATAACGAGAATGTATTTACTTATGTAAATAACATTAACACTATTGAAGGTGGTACTCACCTCACTGGATTTAGGAGAGGGCTGTCTCGTACACTGAAGAAATATGCTGAAGACTCTAAAATGTTAGAAAAGCTAAAGATTGAAATTAGTGGAGACGACTTTAGAGAAGGTCTTACTGGGGTTCTTTCTGTTAAAGTAGCGGAACCACAATTCGAAGGTCAAACTAAAAC
>JAAYFB010000175.1 GCA_012728465.1 Proteiniphilum sp.
TCTAGGAAGTATAAATTTACCCTTTTCATCGAGTGGAGCATTACCTTGAGCTACAATTTTATCTTCCTCTTCTTCAGCTGAAAGATAAATAATCTCATTATTGTTAATGTTTACAACACCGTCTTTAACAGTTCTATATGGTGTTTCGATAAAACCTAAGTCATTTATCTTCGCATAAACACACATTGATGAGATAAGACCAATGTTTGGACCTTCAGGGGTTTCTATTGGGCATAGTCTTCCATAATGAGTGTAGTGAACGTCACGAACCTCAAATCCTGCTCGCTCTCTTGATAGACCTCCAGGACCTAAAGCTGAAAGTCGACGCTTGTGAGTAACCTCTGCCAATGGATTAGTTTGATCCATAAATTGTGACAAAGCATTCGTGCCAAAGAAAGTGTTAATTACAGATGAAATAGTTTTCGCATTTATCAAATCAATAGGAGTAAACACCTCGTTATCACGAACATTCATTCTTTCACGAATAATACGAGACATTCTATTTAGTCCGATACCAAATTGAGTATATAATTGCTCCCCTACTGTTCGCACCCTTCTATTACTTAGGTGGTCTATATCATCAACTACTGTTTTCGAATTTAATAATTCGATCAGGTACTTGATAATTTCTATAATATCTTCTTTTGTTAAAACCCTTACATCATCATCGATGTTCAAGTTTAACTTTTTGTTCATTCTATAACGACCAACGTCACCTAGATCGTATCTCTTATCAGAGAAGAACAAATTATTGATTACCTCACGTGCACTAGAGTCATCAGCTGGCTCTGAGCTACGTAGTTGTCTATATATGTGTCTTATTGCATCAATCTCCGAATTACTTGGATCCTTTTGCAACGTATTGTATATAATACTATAGTCTGATGAATTAGACGTTTCTTTATGTATTAATATTGAAGTTACACTTGAGTCAAGGATATCTTGGATATTCTCCTCGTCTAAAACAGTTTCACGTTCAATAATAACTTCATTTCTTTCTATAGATGTTACTTCACCTGTATCTTCGTCAACAAAGTCTTCCATCCATGTTTTTAAGACACGAGCTGCAAGTTTTCTGCCAATGGCTTTTTTAAGATTCGTTTTATTGACTTTTACTTCTTCTGCAAGATCAAAAATCTCCAGAATATCCTTGTCACTCTCAAAGCCTATAGAGCGAAGGAGTGTAGTAACAGGTAGTTTCTTTTTTCTATCAATGTATGCATACAGAACATTATGAATATCTGTAGCAAATTCTATCCATGAACCTCTAAATGGAATTACTCTCGCCGAGTAAAGTAGTGTACCATTAGCATGAACGCTTTGTCCAAAGAATACACCAGGAGAACGGTGTAATTGAGAAACTATTACACGCTCTGCTCCATTTATAACAAAAGTACCTTGATCTGTCATATAAGGTATTGTACCTAAGTATACATCTTGTATAACTGGTGCAAAATCTTCATGATCAGGATCTGTGCAGTATAGATATAGTTTAGCCTTAAGCGGTACGCTATACGTTAGACCTCTGTCGATGCACTCTTCGATTGAATAGCGTGGCGGATCGACAAAATAATCTAAAAACTCAAGGACAAAGTTGTTTCGGGTATCTGTAATAGGAAAGTTTTCCGAAAACACTTTAAAAAGTCCTTCATTTTTTCTGTTTTCTGGGGGAGCGTCTAATTGTAGAAAATCTCTAAACGACTTAAGCTGGATTTCCAAAAAGTCAGGAAAGTCCAGTGGATTTTGAATTGACGCAAAATTTATTCTTTGTTGGATGTTATTTGAAGACATGACAATGAGTTTTGAACTTAATATGTATATTGACACAAAAGGTTAAGAATCTTCTGTTGAAGATTCCTAACCAAATTAACCTAATTGGAGCCAAATATTATTTAAGTTCAACTTCTGCTCCTGCTTCTTCTAGTTGTTTTTTCAATGCGTCAGCTTCGTCTTTAGCAACTCCTTTTTTGATTTCGCTTGGTGCGCTATCAACAATGTCTTTTGACTCTTTCAATCCTAACCCTGTAAGCTCTCTAACAGCTTTAACAACTGCTAATTTAGCTGATCCAGCGCTTTTCAAGATAACATCAAATGAAGTTTTTTCTTCAACTTCAACTGTATCTGCAGCAGGTCCAGCAGCAACTGCAACAGCTGCAGCGGCGGGCTCAATACCGTATTCTGTTTTTAATATTTCAGCAAGTTCGTTAACCTCTTTTACTGTCAAGTTAACTAATTGTTCAGCAAATGCTTTTAAGTCTGCCATTTTTGTATTTATTAAATTGATTACTAATTCTAAATTCTGTTGTGAAAATTAATTTTCTTTTTCCGATAAAGTTTTCAATACTCCATGCAGAGTTGAACCACCGGATTGAAGAGCTGAAATAACATTTTTTGCTGGTGATTGCAGTAATGTAATAACTTCTCCAATAAGTTCTGTTTTGCTTTTGATGCTTACAAGATCTTTTAAAGTTTCTTCTCCTATGAAGAAGCTTTCCTGTACGTATGCAGCTTTTAGTGCAGGTACAGTTGCTTTTTTCTTCTTATATTTATCAATAAGCTTAGCAGGTGCATTAGCATTATTAGAGAACATTATTGCAGTATTTCCAACTAATACCGGAAATAGCTCTTCAAATCCTTCTCCTAATGTTTCTAATGCTTTACGCAATAAGGTATTTTTTACCATAAACAGCTTTATGTCTTCCTTAAAGCATTCACGTCTTAATTCGCTTGTTCTCTGAGCATTCAGAGTTGCGATATCAGTAAGATAGAAATGCTCGTATTCTTTCAAACTAGCTGCAATACTCTCTATAATTATATTTTTATCTTCCTTTTTCATAGATTTTCTCGTTGTTATAATTAAATCTCTTCTATTGACTTAGAATCCACTTTGATTCCAGGACTCATAGTGCTTGAAAGATAAATGCTTTTAATATACGTACCTTTTGCTGCTGTTGGCTTCAATTTTATCAATGTATCGATAAATTCTTTAGCGTTTTCCGCAATTTGCGATGCATCAAATGATACTTTACCTATAGAGCTGTGAATAATACCTGTTTTATCTACTCTAAAGTCAATTTTTCCTTGTTTTACCTCTTCTACAGCTTTTGCTACATCTAAGGTAACGGTTCCGCTTTTTGGGTTTGGCATCAATCCACGAGGTCCTAAAACACGACCCAGTGCTCCAATTTTACCCATAATTTGCGGTTGAGTGATAATCACATCAATGTCGGTCCAACCTCCTTTAATTTTTTCGATATATTCATCTAATCCCACATATTCAGCGCCAGCATCTTTTGCTGCTTGCTCTGATTCTGGAGAACATAATACAAGAACTCTTACTTGCTTCCCCGTTCCGTGTGGCAGAGACGCAACGCCTCTTACCATTTGGTTAGCTTTTCGCGGATCTACGCCCAAACGCACATCGATATCAACAGATGCATCAAATTTTGAAGAAGTAATATCCTTTACTAATTCTGATGCTTCTTTAAGTGAATAGGTTTTTCCCTCTTCAATCTTGCTCAAAGCTAACTTTCTATTTTTCGTAAGTTTACCCATGTCTTAATTGAAGTTTTAATTAGTTGTTTTCGGGAAAGTCCCCTTTTACAGTAATACCAAGGCTTCTAGCCGTTCCAGCTACCATTCTCATTGCAGAATTAATATTGAAGCAATTTAAATCGGTCATTTTTTCTTCAGCAATAGTTTTGACTTGTTCCCAAGTCACTTCTGCTATTTTTTTACGATTAGGTTCAGCTGAACCTCCTTTTTGCTTTGTAGCTTCAAGTAATTGAACTGCAACCGGTGGTGTCTTAACAATAAAATCAAAAGACTTATCGGTATAGTAAGTAATTACCACTGGTAATACTTTACCGGCTTTGTCTTGAGTTCTGGCATTGAATTGCTTGCAAAACTCCATGATGTTAATCCCTTTAGATCCTAATGCAGGACCTACTGGGGGAGATGGGTTTGCAGCTCCTCCTTTGATTTGTAATTTTAGTTGTCCAGCAACTTCTTTAGCCATTTTTTTGATTTTAAATAATTACGGTTTTCGAAACATAATTTAAGAACATACAGAAACTGCGTAACCAATCATCTGATTTATTCTTTCTCAACCTGCATATAACCCAACTCTAGGAGTTGAGCACGTCCGAAGATTTTAACCATCACTTTGAGCTTTTTCCTATCCTCTAAAACCTCTTCAATCTCGCCAGAGAAACTACTAAAAGGGCCACTTATGACCTTCACATTTTCTCCAACGTAAAACTTAATATCCATTTCATCTCCAGCTTCTTCCAACTCATCCATTGTACCCATAATACGCTTCACTTCTAAATCGCTTAGCGGTTGTGGATTTGTAGTAGTTGGCAGAAAACCTGCAACAAAATTTATACTCTTAAGTTGATGAATTACTTCACCCACTAATTCAGCTTCTATAAGCACATAGCCTGGAAGATAGGCACGCTCACGCATAACTTTCTTACCATTGCGCATTACATAAGTTTTTTCTGTGGGAATAAGGACTTGTGAAACGTAGTTCCCTAAATCGGTTTTCTTCATTTCTGACTCAAGATACTCTTTGACCTTATTTTCTTTACCACTAACGGAACGAAGTACGTACCAGTTTTTTTTATTTTCAGCCATTTTTCTCTTAATCCAGATTTTTATAAAATACCATATAGTAATCTAACGATCCACTCAAATAAAGAATCCATGCCGAATACAACTAAAGCGATAATAATGGAAGCTATCATCACGATGATTGTGCTACTGCCCAATTCTTTAGGGGATGGCCAAGACACTTTATAAACCAATTCGTTATAAGCGTCTTTGAAATATGCAGTTATTTTTTTCATTGATAATTTCAATCTTTTGGCACGGGTTGAGAGACTCGAACTCCCGACACCTAGTTTTGGAGACTAGTGCTCTACCGACTGAGCTAAACCCGTATAGTTCTTAGTTGGACACTAAAGTCCAACTAAGTCCTTATTGTGTATGTCAATCTTACGATTGCAAAAATTAGTCTAACAACTCTGTAATTTGTCCTGCACCTACTGTACGTCCACCTTCACGGATAGCGAAACGAAGACCTACGTGACATGCTACTGGATAAATCAACTCAACCTCAATTGTTACGTTATCACCAGGCATAACCATTTCTACACCTTCTGGAAGAGTAATCTCACCAGTTACGTCAAGCGTACGGATATAGAATTGTGGGCGATACTTATTGTGGAATGGAGTGTGACGTCCTCCCTCTTCTTTCTTAAGGATATACACCTCTGCTTTTATGCGAGAGTGTGGTTTCACTTTTCCAGGGTGAGAGATAACCATACCACGTTTGATATCATCTTTATCAATACCACGAAGTAAAAGACCTACGTTATCACCAGCTTCACCTCTGTCAAGAATTTTACGGAACATCTCAACACCTGTTACAACTGATTTTCTTCCTTCAGCTCCTAGACCGATAATCTGAACCTCTTCACCAGTTTTAATAACACCTGTTTCGATACGTCCTGTTGCAACTGTACCACGACCTGTGATAGAGAATACGTCCTCAACAGGCATCAAGAAAGGCTTATCAATATCACGAGGAGGAAGTGGAATCCACTCATCAACCGCAGCCATAAGGTCCATAATTTTGTCTTCCCAAACTGGCTCACCGTTTAGTGCACCAAGTGCTGAACCTTGAATGATTGGAGTATTATCACCATCAAAGTCATAGAATGACAATAATTCACGAATCTCCATATCTACCAACTCAAGCATCTCCTCGTCATCAACTAAGTCAACTTTGTTCATGAAAACTACTAGTCTTGGAACGTTTACCTGGCGTGCTAATAGGATGTGCTCACGAGTTTGAGGCATAGGACCATCTGTAGAAGCTACAACGATGATTGCGCCGTCCATCTGAGCAGCACCAGTTACCATGTTCTTAACATAGTCAGCGTGACCTGGACAGTCAACGTGTGCATAGTGACGATTTTCTGTCTCGTATTCTACGTGTGAAGTATTGATAGTAATACCTCTTTCTTTCTCTTCCGGAGCGTTATCGATTGTGTCAAACGACTTCATTTCGGAAAGACCTTTCTTCGCCAAAACTGTAGTAATGGCAGCTGTCAAGGTTGTTTTACCATGGTCAACGTGACCAATAGTACCGATGTTAACATGCGGTTTCGTCCGCTGAAAATGTTCTTTTGCCATAAAATATACTATTAATTAGTTTAATAAAATGTCTGTTCTATTTTTCAATCAAAAAAGATACAAGATTCCCCTTGCATCTCCTATAGATTATATTTAATAAGTTGAGCCGATGGCGGGAATTGAACCCGCGACCTCTTCCTTACCAAGGAAGTGCTCTACCCCTGAGCTACATAGGCAAATGAGCCTGTGGGACTCATAGGCATGTAAACCCATTTAATTACCCTGTGCGCTCACAAAAAGAGAGCGGAAGACGGGACTCAAACCCGCGACCCTCAGCTTGGAAGGCTAATGCTCTATCAACTGAGCTACTTCCGCAATTCTTGACTAGAACAATGTCGCATGATAAATATATACCTATTTTTCAA
>JAAYFB010000025.1 GCA_012728465.1 Proteiniphilum sp.
CAGCTTTTAGTCCAGCTTTGTCTGCAGGTAGTCCTTTATAGGGCTCGTTAATAATTACCCTATCATTGTTATAAGATATTATGGAACCAATGCCTCCATACTCGCCAGTAGTCATAAATTGTAAGTCGCTTATGTTGTTTTCAGAATAATACTCTGTGTAGGGGTCTAGTCTTGAGAGCATTGTGTTGATAGTTGCATTAACCAAGCTGTCCACACTTATACTGTCCACATACACCATATCCAATTCTCTGATTACTGAATTAAAGATATCTATACTCTTATTGATGTCAAAATATCGTTGGTTTTTATCTGCTTGTACTGATTGCGCTCTGGCAGTAATGCCAATTAGTAACGCAAATAGAATTAGTATTGTTTTTTTCATTTCAAATGTAAAACGGGTAATATTATTAGTTACTTAATTTTATTGCTTAACAAGCAAAGGAACAAATTTTTAATGAATTTCTGTTGATGTTTTCGTTATATGTTTTTAAATGGGATGCTATAACCCCTTTTTTCTATTATCTTTGATGCTTATTATTTGCAATAGCCTATCCTATGCCCATTTGATAATTTATTGTTGGGTATAAACAAACAGTAGCTTTGTGTTGTTTTTAAAAACATACAAATGAACACTACATCAAATCGAATAAATAAACAAAACCCTAGAATGAAAAAATATATTCGCTACCTATTGTTACCCATATTTGTTGTTCTACTAATCTTTACTGGCACATGCTTAATTAGTTCTGCAGACATGCCCAATGTGCCTAGTGGCTTACCTTGGGATAAAGTTGTTCATTTTGGGATGTTCTTCGTGCTTTCATTCGTAAATTTTGTTGACTACTACAAACTATGTGATGGCAAACCTCCGATGTGGAGATGGATAATGTGGGGTTTTGTTTTGCCAGTGTTTTATGGAGCACTTATTGAAATACTGCAAGGAAGATACTTTGGGCGAAGTGGAGAGTGGTTAGATTTGGCAGCAGATATAGCAGGTTCGGCTTCAGCAATGGCTCTTATATTATTTACACATAAATTATTTACTGGTAAAGAAAAAAAAGTATCTTTGTAGAATACAATTATTAAATTATTATGACTCGAAATATTTTTATTACTGCACTATCAGCAATCTTTTTTATTGGGTTTAGCTTTTCGGTAGATAGCACGAACCCTGTGGCTCCTTCGATATTAGAGATTGAACAGTCTAAATCAGATGGCAGACAATTTAAAGTAAAGGAGGGCGATATGGCTCCCGATTTTGAAATGGCTATGCCTGATGGAAGTACGGTTAAACTTTCCGACTTGAGAGGCAAAGTAGTAATGCTTCAATTTACCGCTAGCTGGTGTGGAGTGTGTCGTAAAGAGATGCCGCATATTGAAAAAGAGATATGGCTAAAACATAAAAATAATCCTGAGTTTGCACTCTTTGGCATAGCTCGTGAAGAGCCCGCTGAGAAAATTGAACTTATGAGAAAGGCTACAGAAGTAACTTATCCGATTGGTATGGACACCGACGCATCAATATTTTGCAAATATGCCGAATGTAACGCTGGCATAACAAGAAATATTATCATTGATAGAGAAGGTAAGATTGTTATGCTTACTCGCCTATTCGAAGAGGAGGAGTTTAATAAAATGGTTACTGTCATTAATGAACTAGTGGCAAAAGATTGAAACAAAAACTTAAACAAGACATATACAATAACCGATACTTAATACATTTAGCTCTATGAAATACGAAAATTTAAAAATACTAAGTGAGCTTCGAAATAATGGCAGTATCACTGAAGAGGAATACCAACGCGAAAAGGAGAAGATATTAAACCAGGAGACAAGAAACGAGCCTTTCTATAACAATATAAAACCTCTTTTCGGCCTTCCTCAAAACACTTTTTTGATGCTATTGCATCTTTCGCAACTGTGCTTTATTATTATTCCTGTACTAGGAATAATTGCTCCGATAGCTTTATGGCTACTATTTAAGGATATAAACCCAGCAGTAGATAGTCAAGGTAAGGATATTTTAAACTTCATTATTAGCTACACAATCTACACAATTGTTTTGGCAATAACACTTATTGGCGCACCGTTGGCAATCATCGTGGGTATAGCCTATTTGGTGCTAGTTATCATAGCATCTATCAATGCAAGCAAGGGTAATGCATATTCTCCCTATCCACTTACAATAAAATTCATTAAGTAAAAACTATGCAAGAAGATATCTTGATAAAATATGACGATGTTCAAATAAATAGAGTTGAAAATATCATTCTGAAGAATATAAGTTTCGAGGTAAAGAGTGGTGATTTTTTATACATAATTGGCCGAGTGGGGTCGGGCAAAAGTACTTTAATGAAAAGTCTTTATGCCGAAGTACCTATAGAGTCTGGAGAGGCACGAATATTTGAATATCACCTTGAGAGTCTAAAGCGAAAAGAAATTCCATACCTAAGAAGGAAGATCGGTATTGTGTTTCAAGATTTTCAGCTTCTAACCGACAGATCAGTAAATAAAAATCTAGAGTTTGTGCTTAAAGCTACGGGATGGAAGAGCAAGATAGCCATTAAAAATAGAATAGAAGAGGTGTTGACACAAGTGGGTATGCAAAACAAAACCTACAAAATGCCTCACGAGTTATCTGGTGGCGAGCAACAACGAATTGTAATTGCACGAGCTTTGCTAAACTCTCCATCATTAATTCTAGCTGATGAGCCCACTGGCAACCTTGACCCCGAAACGGGGAGCCATATTGTAGCTCTTTTACAAAAAATTGCAGAGAAGGGTACTGCAGTGATTATGTCAACTCACAACTATTCAATTGTACAGGCATTTCCAGGAAAAATAATGAAATGCGAAGACATGGGTTTGCACGAAGTGGTATGATATCTTAAGCTAACTAACAATATACAACAAAGGAGATGATTGCTATTCATCTCCTTTGTTATTTAATTATAGCAATGATTGAATTTCATTTACTACATCTATGTATTTATCTGACAAGTCTATCCATTTTATGCTTTTATCTCTATTAAACCAAGATAACTGCTTGCGTGCATAGTTTCGAGAGTGTTGTTTTATCTTATCTATAGCCTCTTCTAACGTCCAATTACCATCAAAGTACTCAAACATCTCTTTGTAACCTACGGTATTCAAAGAATTTAAATGTTTCATTGGGTAAAGTTGCCGTGCCTCTTCTTCAAGTCCATCTTTAATCATCTCATCCACACGCTTATTTATTCTATCATAAAGCTCTGGACGAGGGCGATTGAAACCAACTTTAATAATTTCGAATGGCCTCTCCTTTATTGTATTTAATCTAAATGAGGAATATGGTTTGCCCGTCATAATGCAAACCTCTAAAGCATGAATAACTCTTTGGGTATTTTTTAAATCTACCTGATCATAATAGATGGGATCTAATAATTTCAATTTCTGACGAATAGGATCTAGCCCTTCTTCATTATACATTTTAGATATATCATTGCGTAATTCTTGATCAATATCTGGCATAATGTCGATACCCTTACAAATAGCATCAATATACATCATAGATCCACCTGTAAGTATCACTGTGTCGTGCTGTTCATGCAGTTTATTTATTACCGATAGTGCTTCGTTCTCATACTCGCTTGCACTATAATAATCATTGGGCGAAAGAATACCAACTAGGTGGTGAGGAACTCGTTTGAGCTGCTCTTCTGTAGGTGCAGCTGTTCCTATGATAAGTCCTTTATACAATTGCCTAGAATCGGCCGAAACAATAGGTACACCTAATTGTTCAGCCATTCTAATGCTCCATTCTGTTTTGCCAACCCCTGTGGGCCCCAGCAGAACAAGTAATTGCTTCATCTGAATTTTAAAAAGTGAATGCCTTTAAACTACTGTAAGCTCTCAAGATTATCTAGACTTTCGAATCCACTTTCATCAAGCTCATCTAGGTTGTATCCTTCGTCACCAAAGAAAGTCTCATCCATATCGCTTACAGTATTTATCACGGGTACATCATCAACATCCATATATTGTGGTGGTGCTTCGCCAACCGACACTGCGCATTGTGCTTTCTTTAACGACTTGCCAGTAACTATCTCCGACAACTTGATGTACAATGCACGATCATTTAAATAATCGAATACAAACACCATCTTTTGCCCCTCTTCTTCAATAAAGTCTATTAAGGGTGTTTCATCCATCACGAAAACATCAATGTCCGAGTCAGTATCCATCTCCACAAGCGTTATCTCTTGTTTTCTTCGCCAATCATCACCACACATGAAAAAAGAAGAAATCTCCTCTTCGTTATAATCCAGAGATTTTACTAATACTTTATATAGGTCGTGGAAAGTGCTCTCTGAATCTATTATAATTTCTCTTCTGAAATTATCTACCTCGTCCGAAAGGACTAAGAAATTGAATATCATACTCTATTGTTATTGCTTGTTAATTATTGAGTTCAAAGATAGAAAAACTTTTTTATTTATTTAAACGATTATCTCTAAAAAGGGCTGTTGATAACTATTTGCAAACTTTTTTGTTCTAGTTCTTGGTCTATGAAAAAAATAGTTATATCTTTGCATCGCTTTTGGAGAAAGGCATTCAAATTCTTCCTTAGCTCAGTTGGTTAGAGCACCTGACTGTTAATCAGGGGGTCCTTGGTTCAAGTCCAAGAGGAAGAGCGAAAGAATATTATTTTTCAAATACAACTAATTCTTCTTTAGCTCAGTTGGTTAGAGCACCTGACTGTTAATCAGGGGGTCCTTGGTTCAAGTCCAAGAAGAAGAGCAGATAGCATTTATCTTTACACACATAATATAACATTTATTCTTCCTTAGCTC
>JAAYFB010000176.1 GCA_012728465.1 Proteiniphilum sp.
AACCTTGACTCATTACCCATATTGAATAACAAGTCAATAATACTAAGGTTGGGGGTAAAATTAAACTTTTCCTTAAAAACTTGCCAGTATGGGCGGGTAATAAAGCCTGAATTTCGCTTAGGGTGAATAGTTTCTCTATTGTCAATCCATCCATTTTGTAGCTCTGTAATATATAGATCGCTATATTCTATCCGAACATCAATTGATAACATATCAAATATTAGTGTGCGAAGCTCTTCATTAAAGTCGTGAAGAAAAGTAAATTTGTTCTCGTAAAATCGGCAAAAATCATCCTCATAATACTCAAAAAACGGAGATGAGTTGTAAGCTGATATAATTGCATTCCAATGCAGATGTTGCCAATTGCCATGATCAGATATTTTGATATCCTTCATCATACATTTTTTTGAAAGGCTTTTCTCGATTGGAATGTTAAGTTGCATTACTCCATTAGCACCTAATATGTTACACCTATTGCGAAAGGTTTGTTTTTGAAAGTTATCATTAGCCTCTATTATTATTCGTTTGGCGTTGAAGGCTTTGCTATAATACTCTATAGGGGCTAGATAAAGCGAGGAAAGGACAACCGTATCGTCGCTACAGTTGTCCTTTAGTATTTTGTTGTTATTGTTATCCGTATTATCCATCAATTAGCATATATAGATGGTTATAATAGCTATTTCTTTGCACTAGTAAATAGTCGGTTCCATCTAATTTTACCACCAAACCAGCTCTTATCTTTTTCTAGTGATAGCCAAATCAACATTGGCTTACCTACTACGTGATCTTCAGGTACAAATCCCCAAGCACGTGAGTCGGCCGAATTGTGTCTGTTATCACCCATCATAAAGTAGTAATCCATTTTGAAGGTATATGAGTCAGCTTCTTGTCCATTGATAAATACCTTACCATTATGATACTCAAAGTCGTTGCCTTCATAATTTTTTATGCATCGCTCATATGCAGCTACTTTGTAGTCTATATTGCTATCAAACTCAATTGTTTCACCTTTTTTAGGTATCCAAAGAGGTCCATAATCAGCTCTAGTCCAATTTGTGTTGAAATCAATAGGGTAGTAATATGATGCCCCAGCTTGTTCTACATCTTTAATAATTTCCCAAACAAAAGGCTTTTGTTTTAGCTTCTCAGTCATCTCTTGTGTTAAGGGTATATCAAAGTACGCTCTTCCATTTATTCCATTGCGAGATTTTAATCCAGAATTGGCTAGTGTGAGGCTATCTATGCCAGTTAGATCCTGAGTCCTTTGAGCAGATTGCCCATAATTATTTGTGGACATGTAGTCATCTTTGCTAACACCCAACTCTGAGAACAAATCTTCCGAAATTATAGTTCCGTCAGTATGAATCATATAATTTAGCTGAGATAGTTTTGGACTATCAATAAGCTTACCATCGATGTACACTTCATCGTTTTTAATCTCCAGTGTTTCACCAGGAAGTCCTATAGCACGTTTCACATAATTCTCTCGTCTATCCACAGGTCTATATACCACTTCGCCATATGTACGTCTGTCTCCTTTAATGCCATTGCTACCATTGGCATTGTATTTTGATAGAGTATAATAATCCACTGCTTGCATATTAAGTGCTACAGTATCTCCAGCAGGAAAGTTGAATACAACAATATCATTTCTCTTCACATCTCCAAATCCTTTAAGTCTGTGATATTTCCATTGTGGTTTATCAAAATATGATTTGCCACCTATCACGGGCATGGTGTGTTGTGCCAATGGAAATGATAGAGGGGTCATTGGTGAACGAGGGCCATAGCTCATTTTGCTCACAGCCAAGAAGTCGCCCACGAGAAGTGATTTCTCTAGTGATGAGGATGGTATCTGGTAGTTTTGAAAGAAAAATGTATTAATGAAATATACTGCGATTAATGCAAATAGTATTGCATCAACCCATTCCATTACTTTTTTTACACTCTTGTTTTTTGTCTTTTTCCAAAACGACCAAGGTATATATTTTGTGATATAAATATCAAAGAATAGAATTATGAACAGAAGCAACCAAAGGTTACCAGCCCATATCGAGAAAACAATTGTAAGTATTGTCCAAACAGCAAACCATAGTTTGCTATCCTTTTTGCTTTCTAATACTCTGCTCTTTAAATCCTTTTTTGCAGTTGCGTCTGCATTGTTATTATTCGATGTTTTATTTGACATTATAGTGTTCTATATTGTTATGTGATAAATATATGCCTATAGCATTTTAATTATAAATCTCCAAGCATATCTTCCATACCTAGGAAACCCTTTTTGCCATTGGTATATTCGGCTGCCAGTACTGCTCCTAGTGCAAAGCCTTTGCGGCTTTTAGCATCGTGAGTTATTTGTATTGTATCCACTTCCGATTCGTATATCACTGTATGGATTCCTGGCACTTCGCCTTCGCGAAATGAGGTGATTACAAGTTCGTTGTTTGTTTCAGCTTTGTCAAGTGTCCACTTCGATTTTGAATCAATGTTTTCAATCACACCTTCGGCAAGTGTAATTGCTGTTCCACTTGGTGCATCAAGCTTGTGTATGTGGTGCGTCTCTTCCATTCTCACGTCATAGTCTGAGAATTGGTTCATCATTTTGGCTAGCTTCTTGTTGAGTGCAAAAAATAGATTTACGCCAAGGCTAAAGTTTGATGCATAGAAGAATGTTTTTCCATTATCCGTACACTCTTTCTTTATTTCATCAATATGTTCAAGCCATCCTGTGGTGCCCGACACTACGGGTACGTTGGCTGCAAAGGCTTTTTTGTAATTGTTGAATGCACTTTGTGGTGATGTAAATTCAATGGCTACATCAGCACTTTTAAATTCAGGAGATTCAAACTTGTAATCTTCATTAATATCAATAGTGCAAACCACTTGGTGTCCTCTATCTAGGGCTATTGCCTCAATTTCGTGACCCATTTTTCCATATCCTATCAGTGCTATTTTCATTTTGTCAATTTTATTTATTTACAAAAATATAAAAAAAGAGCTTGAAGTAGTCTCTTTTGCCATTAAATGTTCTTAATGTCAAATAGTTTGCTCTTACATATACTTTTTCTATAACCATCCGTTATTTTTGTACCAGCGTATAGTTTTTTCAACTCCCTCGTTCAATAAAAATTGTGGCTTAAAGTCGATATCTTTTTTCAATGGGGATATGTCGCATGTCCAGTTTCGCTGTCTCATTATCCAATATTTATCTGTGTTAAAGGTAGTAGGTTTGTTTAGCAGTTTCGCTACTTTTTCATTTGCATATGCAGCAGCTCGAACTATAAATAATGGAATTTTAAACGATAGCACACTTTTTTTTCCTAAATGTTGCTTCACCAAATTGTTGAATTCATTATCTGTATATCCATATCCATCCGAAACATAATATTCCTTTTGGGTTTTCCCCTTGTTGATTGATTGAAAGATGATGTCAGCCAAGTCTTCAACATAAATAAAGGATAATATTTGCTTTTTGAAACCCGCACCCACACTAAGTCCTCCCTTTATGGCACGCATTAGTATCAAATAATCCTTATCGCGTGGTCCATATACACCCGTTGGGCGTAAGATGAGGTAAGGAAAACCTTTTATCTGCTTAATATAATTCTCAGCCTTTAGCTTGCTCTTGCCATATGCTGTGTTGGGGTTGGGAATGGCATCAATTTTTAGTGGTTTGTAGCCCACTTCATCGCCAATGCCCATCACTCCTAGGGTGCTCATAAATACAAATAGCGATGGTATGCTGTCGGTTTCGATAAGTGCGTCGGTGAAATTGCACAATTGATTGAAATTTATATTATCAAAATCAGACTTATTGATAGCTTTTGTGATACCTGCCAGATGCACTATGTAATCGAATTTGCCATGCTTGTTGACAAACTCTTGTAGTTGATTTTTTAGTAACGGCTTATCATGATATTTCAAATCGATAAAGTTTATGTTCTCGTTTTGTAAATATTCCTTGCTACTGCTAGTGCGAATGCCTGCCCAAACATCATAGCCCAACGATAATGCCTTGTCCACAACGGTGCTACCTATGAAACCACTTGCTCCCGTAATGAGTATCTTTTTGTTCATATACAAAAGTAATGATTTGTATGGAATTAAATGTGCATATTAGTTTGCTCATTTAGATTTATATTTGAGTGTTTTTACATTATTCCAATGCTACTCTCTAATGTAGTTGACATGTTTTTAATTATTTCATTGTCGTC
>JAAYFB010000177.1 GCA_012728465.1 Proteiniphilum sp.
CCATCGGCAGTGGATGTGGCTACGCACATGGCATTGGGCTCGATAATGTGGTTATCGATGGCATCTTGAAGCCATAGCTCAATTTGCTGCAATGGATCTTTTTTTATATTATCTTCGTGCAATTCGTCACGACGATACTCTTCTCTAAATGTTGACAAATCTTTCATATGTGTACATAACGCTGAAGTGCTTTTATTGTTTATGACTGATGTTTCGCAGTAAAAAAACACTTGATAGTTAGATTGTAATTAAAAAACATAGCATTTATTCGCAGGGTGACAGCTAGTCGCCCTGTGAGAAATTCGAGAGGTGTCAAAACCTATATCAACTGAATAAAGGCTTAAAAGCCCGAACTCACGGAGCGACTTATAGTCACTCCGCGAGTGAATTCCATGAGCATATCATTGGCAACAATAAACCATTTTTGCCTTGTCCTGTGGATGTTTTAATAGAGCAAAAGTTGATTTTATCATTTTCCGACCTGTTTTTCATATTAAAAAAACATTTTCGTAGAGTGTTGAGCTTGGCATTTGCCCAAATAACTTTTTTAGTGTCGTTCCGAGCTTGGCATTTAACGAAACAATTTGTTTCGGTTAAAAAACTAGCTCGATATTTAACCAAACAACTTTCTTTGGTTAAAATATGAGTTCTACATTTGGCAAATAAATTCATTTCCACTAAAAACTAGCTCTGCATTTGGCAAAATAACTCTTTTTCATGATTTCACTATCTTGGCATCTGGCAAAAAAGATTTCACGTGGTTGTTGAGCTTGTCATCCTGTATAGAATTAAAAGTGGTAGCATCTCTTTTACTCATTTTATATTATAGTCATTACAAATATGTATAGATATGGGTATAATAAACTATTTTTGTATCTTCGCATTATCAAATTAAGATAGAGATTGATGATAAAAATTAAACAGATACGCAAAAGCTATGGTGCTCTTGATGTGCTTAATGGCATTGATATGGAGGTGAAGCGTGGCGAAGTGGTATCGATAGTGGGTCCCAGTGGTGCAGGCAAAACAACTTTGCTCATGATTATGGGTACTTTGGATAAGGCCGACTCGGGAAAGGTGATGATTGACAATCACGATTTGAGTAAGTTGGGCGATAAAAAGCTATCTGACTTTCGAAATAAAAACATAGGTTTTGTGTTTCAGTTTCATCAACTATTGCCCGAATTTACTGCCTTGGAGAATGTGATGATTCCGGCATTGATAGGAAATAAACGAAAATCGGAGGCGGAGACTAGAGCCAAAGAACTGCTCGAGATGATGGGCCTTGCGCAACGAATGGAGCACAAACCTGCCGAGCTGTCGGGAGGCGAAAAGCAACGTGTGGCTGTGGCTCGTGCACTTATCAATGATCCGCTGGTGGTGTTTGCGGATGAGCCTTCGGGTAGTCTTGATACTGAAAATAAAATTGAACTTCATAATCTATTCTTTGAGCTTAGAGATAAGCTTAACCAAACTTTTGTGATAGTTACTCACGATGAGCAGTTGGCCTCTATTACTGATAGGACTATACACATGAAGGATGGTTATATAGTTTGAAAATTTGATTATAATGTCCGCTCTCTGCGTTGTGCTCGTTCTTCGTGTTAGTCATTTACTGTAGTAAACTTCTTGCACACACTTATTTTTTAGTTATAGTCTAATCGAATAAATATAATAATAAATCAATATAAGATTATGCATTTTAAATCTTTATTTATGGCAACTACATTGGCTGGGGCCTTGCTATCATCGTGTGGTGAGGCGGGACAGCAACAAAAAAGTGAATTGCAAAGTATAAGTGAAGTAATCGGAAAGTCAACCATTAAGGTTGATAATGGCATTATGACACCCGAGGTGCTTTATAGCTTTGGACGTATTGGCGATGTGGTATTATCGCCCGACAAGTCAAAAATACTTTATCAAGTTACTTACGTAAGCATTGATGAAAATAAAACCAATCCCGAGCTTTTTGTTATGGATGTAAATGGCGAAAACAAAAAGAGGCTTACATTTACTAATGCTCGTGAAAGCAATCCTGTGTGGATTAAAAATGGCGAGCGAATTGCTTTTTTGAGCAATGAAAGTGGAACTTCGCAAATATGGTCCATTATGCCCGATGGAAGTGGCATGAGGCAGATTACAGATGTGGAGGGAGGCGTTAATGGCTTTACATTTTCGCCCGACGAAACAAAGGTGATGTTGATACGAGATGTGAAGTATGGCGAAACCGTACATGATATGTATCCCGACCTACCCAAAGCATCTGGACGCGTGCGAGATGATCTTATGTACAAGCATTGGGATCATTGGGTAGAGAGTATTCCGCATGTGTTTGTGGCAGATGTGGTAGATAATAAGATTTCGAATATTGTAGATATTTTGGATGGAGAACCATACGAAGCTCCAATGCTGCCATTTGGAGGTGTTGAGCAATTAGCTTGGAGTCCTGATAGCAAAACTATTGCATACACTTCTCGCAAAAAAACGGGCAAAGAGTATGCTGTATCTACAAACTCAGACATCTATTTTTATGACATTGCTAGTGGTAAGACTACTAACATGACGGAAGGTATGATGGGCTATGACATGAATCCTTCATTCTCTCCCGATGGCACTAAACTAGCATGGCAAAGCCAAGAGCGTGATGGATACGAGGCTGATAAGAGTCGTTTGTTCGTTATGGACTTGGCTACGGGTGATAAAACTTATGTTACTGAAAACTTCGACTATAATACTGATGCTCTAGTTTGGAGCGATGACAACTCATCATTATACATAGTGGCATGCGTTGAGGCAAAGACACAACTATTCAAAGCTGATATTGCTACAAAAGAGGTGAAAGCCATTACAGAAGGTAAGCACGACTATGCCTCGTTAGCATTGACAGGTGATAAGCTTATTGCTAAGCGTCACTCCATGTCTCAACCAGATGAAATATATTCGGTGAACATAGCTGATGGCACTGCTACTGAACTTACTTTCGAAAACAAACATATCCTTGATCAACTAACAATGGGCGAAGTAGAAGAGCGTTGGATTGATACAACAGATGGTAAAAAGATGCTTACATGGGTGGTATATCCACCAAACTTTGATGAAACCAAAAAGTATCCTACATTACTCTATTGTCAAGGAGGACCTCAAAGCTCTGTAAGTCAATTTTGGTCATATCGTTGGAATTTGCAAATGATGGCAGCCAATGGCTATATCATTGTGGCTCCAAATCGTCGTGGTCTTCCAGGCTTTGGGCAAGAATGGTTAGAGCAAATAAGTGGTGACTATGGTGGACAGAACATGAACGATTATCTCTCAGCCATTGATGCTGTAGCCAAAGAGCCATTTGTAGATAATGATAGATTGGGCTGCACAGGTGCAAGCTATGGTGGTTTCTCCGCATATTGGTTGGCAGGCAATCACAATAAGAGGTTTAAAGCTTTCTTATCTCATGCAGGTATATTCAATCTTGAAGCACAATATTTAGAAACAGAAGAGATGTGGTTTGCTAATTGGGATATGGGTGGTCCATACTGGGACAAATCTAACACAACTGCACAACGCACATATGCCAACTCACCTCACCGTTTTGTAGATAAATGGGATACTCCAATTATGATAACTCATGGTGAGCTTGACTATCGTATTCTTGCATCGCAAGGTATGATGGCATTTAATGCTGCGCAGCTTCGCAATATTCCATCGCGTATGCTCATCTATCCTGATGAGAATCATTGGATATTCCAACCACAAAATGCCATACTATTCCAACGCGAATTTTTCCGTTGGTTTGATGAGTATTTAAAATAGAAGTAGTTGTTACTTTAGGGGTGTAATTTTTTACATCCCTAAAGTAATATTTTTCAAAAAGGTTTGGTGGTGTCAAAATTATACCTATCTTTGCACTCGCTAACAAGAAATGGCGCAATACGCTTCACTAAAGAGTTAGGGGAGTGCGCAAGTAGGATGTTGTGTTAGTTCATCCCGATAACTATCGAGGAGGTTACAATACATGCTGAAAAGAAATAAAATGGTGTGGTAGTTCAGTTGGTTAGAATACCTGCCTGTCACGCAGGGGGTCGCGGGTTCGAGTCCCGTCCATACCGCAGGGAGTCTAAGACAAGAGATTCCAAAAGTAAGACAAGCCCTTCATATTCAATGAATATGAGGGGC
>JAAYFB010000026.1 GCA_012728465.1 Proteiniphilum sp.
CAGCGAGAATATCTAAAAAAAGAGCTGGACAATATACCCATTGTTAAAAAAATATACCCATCAGATGCAAACTTCTTATTAATTGAAGTAGATGATGCAAACTATACCTACAACCAATTAGTGGGCAAATGCATCGTAACTCGCAATCGTAGCACACAGATTAAAAACTGCATACGTATTACTGTTGGCACTGCCGAAGAGAACCAAAAACTTTTAAGTGAACTAAGAAAAATAAATTAAACTGAACATCATTATATGAAACGAGCACTTTTTATAGATCGTGACGGTACAATAATTATAGAGCCCGAGGACGAGCAAATTGACAGCCTTGAGAAGCTAGTATATTATCCTAAAGTATTTCAATACCTTTCACTTATTGCCAAAGAATTGGAATATGAACTGGTGATGGTAAGCAATCAAGATGGTTTGGGCACCGATTCTTTTCCCGAAGAGACATTTTGGCCTGCACATAACAAGATGTTGAAGGCTTTAGAAAATGAAGGGATAGTATTTGATGAAATATTGATTGATCGCTCTTTACCACACGAAAACCTATCCACACGCAAGCCCGGCACGGGACTAGTAACACACTACATGAAGGGAGGATATGACTTGGCAAACTCATTTGTGATTGGCGATCGAGAAACGGATGTGACCCTAGCTAAAAATATGGGCACAAAGTCCATCTTCTTAAACAGTGAACCAAACAAAGAGGCTACACTTACCACAACCGATTGGGGCGAGATATATAGATACCTAAAACAAGAGCCTCGCACAGGAAGTGTAAGTCGCAAAACAAGTGAAACAGACATAACCGTTTCAATAAACCTTGACGGAGTTGGCAAAAGCAACATTGCCACTGGGTTGAACTTCTTCGATCATATGCTTGAGCAAATAGCTCGACATGGTGGCATCGATGTTAATATCCAATCAAAAGGCGACCTGCATGTAGATGAACATCACACCATCGAGGATGTAGGTATCGCTTTGGGTGAGGCATTTGTGCAAGCACTTGGGAAAAAGAAAGGTATTGCACGCTATGGCTTCTTGCTTCCGATGGATGACTGCTTAGTTCATGCAGCTATAGATTTTGGTGGTCGTCCGTGGCTGATGTGGGATGTAAACTTCAAACGAGAAAAGGTTGGAGATATGCCAACCGAAATGGTGATGCATTTCTTCAAATCGTTTAGCGACAATGCACGTTGCAATCTTAACATCAAAGCGGAGGGCGAAAATGAACACCACAAGATAGAAGCAATATTCAAAGCATTTGCCAAAGCAATAAAAATGGCAATAAAGCTAGGCGAAACGGAAGGCATTCCGAGCACAAAAGGTACAATATAAAAATGTTGAGATTTATGAGAATTATACCAGCAATAGATATTATAAATGGCAAGTGCGTACGGCTCACAAAAGGTGACTACTCTACACAAAAGACATACAGCGAAAATCCTTTAGAGATTGCAAAAATGTTTGAAGACAATGGTATTGAATATCTACATCTTGTAGACTTAGATGGAGCAAAATCTAAAAACATTATTAATCACAAAGTATTGTATGAAATTGCCACAAACACATCGTTGAAAATTGACTTTGGTGGTGGCATCAAATCCGACGATGATGCCCGTATTGCATTTGAAAATGGAGCATCTCAAATAACTGGAGGGAGTATTGCAATAGAAAACCCAACCCTATTTGCCAAGTGGCTAAAAGAATATGGTGCAGACAAAATTATACTCGGTGCCGATAGCAAAAACAGAAAAATATCCATTCATGGTTGGCAAACTAAGTCGGAGGTTGATGTTCTTGATTTTATCTCAGAAAAAGAAAGATTAGGTGTAAAATATGTAATTTGCACCGACATAGACAAGGATGGGATGCTACAAGGAGTATCCGAGAAGCTATACA
>JAAYFB010000178.1 GCA_012728465.1 Proteiniphilum sp.
CTAATTAGCAATTGCCCTTCATATTATTTTACATTAAATGCAATCCTTAAATTTTCTATATCTTCATCTCCAATTGGTTGCAATGTTCCAATTGTAGCAGCCATAACCAACGAATTGGCCGAGAACTCTGCAACCTCCAAATAATCAAATGTATTTAAGAGCTTGTCACCGGTAACGAATACACTGTCATTCTCTACTAGTATAACCCTATTGTTTTGAAACATCTTTGCCACACTATCAACATCATTATAAATCAAACCAAACGGTATTGAAGGCACGTCTTGTAAGAATATCCAGCTCTCAGGTATAGTTCTAACATCAAACTTACTGCCACTAACTGCATGTGCCATTAGATTAACGGGTTGAGTACATACAATTGAATTAATCTGGGGGTTTAACTGATAAATGCGTTGATGAAGCGCTACGGACCGACTAGGAGTTTTTCCTGCCTCTGCCATACCGTTTTTTATTTGTACTAAATCACCTGGTACAATATCCCATCTGGCAATATTGCTAGGAGTAATCAGAAAATCATTTTCTTTCCATCTAGCAGATACCGTTCCATATGTAGAAATCATTAATCCCTGATCACATGCTCTACGTATAATATTCACCATTTCAGTTCTTATAGCCCTTTCCTCAGATGGATGATCAATATCCATGAAGTGAGAAATATTAGATGGTAAATGATTAACGTATTGAGAAACTTGCTCGTCTGATAAATAATTTACGCTTCCAAGCCTTTTTGCATTAATTATTGTACGACAGCAAAACTCAAGAGTTTCAAAACGTTGATATGCATCCATCATATTTGAACCTCCTAATACAACGCCATGATTTTCCATAATAATAGCCTTGTATCGTTTGTCGAGAAACTCATTAGCAATTTTCTCACCCAAATCTTCACTACCTGGAGTACCATAAGGAGCAAAACCAATATCTCCACAAATATTGTATGCTTGTGGAACAATTTTTGTGTCTGGCACCATACCCGCGATACTAAAAGCTACAAGAGCAGGTGGGTGAGCATGAATAATGGCCGTTAGTTCTGGTCTGGAATCATAAATTGCTTTATGAAAAGGGAGTTCAGAAGAAGGCTTATGCATGCCAATTACAGTTCCATCTTTTTTTATCTGCATAATATCATTCTCAGTAAGTAATCCCTTATCAACTCCAGAAGGTGTTATCCAAATGTCTCCATTTTTATCTCTAATTGACACATTTCCCCCTGAAGTGGTGGTCATGCCACTTTTATATATCCTTCCGATAATAACTTTAATTTGTTCTACCGGATGCATCAAACTCACATCTAATTGTTTCATATATATAATTAATTAAAATCAAACACCATAATTATCAAGCAAGTACGCTTCAGCCTCTACGCTCCATAAACCATTATGCTTAGAGCATATTTCTGCCAATTCTTTATAAAACTTATCTTCCACACCAAGTTTTACAAAATCAGTAATCGAGGTCAGCGGCATCTCAATATGTGTATATATTAGCTTTTTACCTCCAGGGATATTTGGGAGGTTAATAGTTGCGTCTACAACTGCATCCAACCCACCTATATGCGTAACTAACCCTGCGGGGTCAAGACCTTTACTCATAATATCTAATGCTTCAACCATATCATCATTATTACCACCACTAGTACCCACAATATGTGTATATGCATAATGAACATTGTAGAAATTGAGATTAGCACTAAAATTAGTATCATTTGGTCCAGCAAAGAAGTTAAGACATCCATCAAACCCCAGTATCGCATCACCTTGCTCAACTACAGATTTTATAGGTGCAAAAACAAACACATCATCATAACCCGAACCACCAGTCTTATCTCTTAATAATTCAACCGGGTTATCAACATTACCAGTATTTATATAATGTAAATCTATTTCTCGTGAAGCAGCAAATTCTGCAGTATATATGGAAGCAGCTCTATCAAGTCTATCCTGATCTACATCAGTAACAACCAAAAGTGAAGGCTTGCGTTCTTCTCTGTGAAGCACATAGTTAATAGCCGCCAGTCCCATTGGCCCTACACCAGCCAAAATTGCCATTTTCCCACCATCTACAATCTCCATTTTATGCTCATAACTTCCAGGAGTTGTGTGGTAATTTGCATGCATCGCACCAATTACACATGATAGAGGCTCCGCAAGAGATGCGGGGTAATACCCTTCACCTTCATATTTCAGAAGACAATCTTGCTCCATTACCTCATTCGGAATCACTATATAAGTGGCATTGCCGCCAATGTATTTATAGCTATAACCCGGAGCACTTAAAAGGCCAACAGGACCATCTTCATAGTATAATGCAGGTTGAATTGAGAACTTATCACCCACATTAAATTTATGAGCCCATTTAGAACCTACCTCCAATAACTCACCTGCAAACTCATGACCAATCATGATTGGATTTTCCGATACATCATCGGGTATACGTTTATGCTCAGGCCCTTGAGATGCTGCTTTATAAGAAGACATACAAAGTGAGTCTGAAACAACCTTAGCTAAAATCTCATTATCTTTTATCTGTGGTAATTCAAATTCCTCTAATCGGAGATCTTTTTTACCATATAATCTTACTGCTTTTGTTTTCATTTTATCAATTTTAATTTAACGGTCCTACTTCAACATTACCTGCCCACCTGTTATTGGAAGCGCCTGACCAGTTTCACCATTTTGTTCCATTAGATACAAAACACCTTTTGTAACATCCAATGGAGTACAACCTTTACGCATGGGCACTTTAGAAAGATAAAACTCTCTTACATCCTCTATAGACTTAGCGTCCGGCACTTTTCCGGCTTTCAGGTACTGTACAAAAAGTCCGTTTTCAGAATCGCTCCATAATGGCCCCTCATAGAAG
>JAAYFB010000179.1 GCA_012728465.1 Proteiniphilum sp.
CGTGAACTAAAATCTTGCTCCCTCAAAAGGTCCATGCCGTTACTAATGTTTTGTAGCGGGCGCACTACTTTTTGATAGAAGAAAATAAGGTATATCAACACCAAAACTATGATTGTGAACAACGCAATTGTCGTCCAAGACAAGGAATCGACATTATCGTAGATGATAAGACCAAATATTGCAATAAGGCTTATGGCCAGAATATAGAAGTAGCTTCGTAATTTCATTTTAGTGGTCTAAGGTTTATAACATATTCCATATTTTTCCATGCGTCGGTAAAGTGCGGGACGACTAATGCCTAACGTGCGTGCCGCTTTCGATATATTACCATTGTGTTGCAAGATGGCATTACGAATGGTTTGTTCCTCCAGTTCCTCCAGTTTTATGCTACTATTAAAGCTACTACCTTGCAACTCCAATTCGTTAGTCAACATCTGCTCCTCAATGTCTTTAGCATCAATTTTACTTTTGCCACTAATCAGGATAGTACGCTCGACTAGGTTTTTAAGCTCTCTGATGTTGCCAGTGTAAGGCAATTGCTCAAGTAGTTGCATAGCCTCTGTCGAGAAAGATACATTTGAAAAATTGTTTTGCTTGATTATGTTATTGGCAAAGTGCTTTGCAAGCAATGGTATATCCTCTCGCCTCTCTCTAAGTGCGGGGAGATGTATTTGTATTAGATTTATTCGATAAAAAAGATCTTCACGAAATGTTTTATCAATCATCATCTGTTGTAAGTTTGCATTAGTAGCACTTACAACACGCACATCCACCTTTTTGGGGATGCTACTACCTAATGGCTCGAAAGTCTGATCTTGCAACACACGCAATAGTTTCACCTGACAGGTTTGGTCGAGTTCGCCTATTTCATCAAGAAATATAGTTCCTTGGTCGGCCATCTCAAATCGACCCATCCGGTCTGCATGAGCATCTGTAAATGAACCCTTTTTGTGTCCAAACATCTCGCTCTCGAAAAGAGATTGTGACAATCCGCCCAAATTTACCTTCACAAATTCATTCTTGCGTCTATTACTATTCTTGTGAATGGCTTCGGCAATAAGCTCCTTACCCGTGCCACTATCGCCCGTGATTAATACTGATGCATTGGTGTTGGCAATGCGTGCCACGGTGGAGAGAATATTAGTTAGTGCTTCAGATTTTCCAATAATGTTCGAGAAATTGAATTGAGTGTCTAACTCATTACGTGTTGAAGGTATATTAGCATCTATGCTCTGTCCTCTTAAGTCGAGTGCCGTTTCTATTGACTTCAACAACTGACGATTATCCCATGGTTTAGTAATAAAATCAAATGCTCCAAGCTGCATTCCTTTCACCGCAAGTGCAATGGAGCCCCATGCCGTAATCAAAATTACAGGAGTTTTGGGTGCATATATTTGCACTTTTTGCAATAATTCCAATCCCTCCCTGCCTTGTGTTGCTAACGAGAAGTTCATATCCATAAGCATCAATGAGGGTGTGGTGTGTTTCACAAAATCAATTGCCGCTTTTGGGTTTGATACCGCTTCAGCTTGGTGTCCAGCACGTTTAAGTAGAAGAGATAAAGAGGATCTTACTACTGCATCATCGTCAATTATTAGAATCATCCTGGTGTTTGTTTTTTACAAAGTTAATGTTTTTATCATAGTGTCAATCATAACACTATCCATTTATCAGCGACTCAAATTCAGCATCCAAATCCATTCCTATTTCATAATCATAAAGCGTAATGCTACGCAATTGATACAAATAGTACCAGTAGAGGTGCATTTCGGAAATATACTTAGCTCGTGCACTGTCTTTTGATAGCTGTGCATCGTTGAGATCGAGGGTATTTATCTTGCCAATCATAAATGACTCTACGGATGTGTTGTATCGCTGTTGAGCAATTTCGTCAGCCTCTTTTGCAATTCTAAGCTGCTCAGTTTGATTGTTGTAATTTTCAACCAGAAGGAAAATGTCTTGACTAAAGTTTATTTGCTCCTGTTTCAGTCGTGAAGCAATTACCTCTCGGTTTGACTCTGCAACCTTCACACGTCCTTTGCGTTTTCCCCAATCGAGAATTGGAATTTTTAATCCCACTTGCACCACTTGATTGTTCATCAAATTACTGTATGCCGAATTAAACAATTGGTCTTGCCCTGTGTAACCCACCGATGCAAAAAGGTTTATTTCGCGTTGAGCCCCTCTTGCTTGTGCCACTTCGTATTCGGCTTCGAGCTGACGGCGACGAATATTCTGCGCTAAAGGATTATTTTCTTGTGCCTTTGCAATCACATCATCATAACCAATAATTGGATACCTCATCAAGTCGGGCACTGTGGGGTCAATCTGTTCGCTTTCGCTTATTCCCAAAAAGGATCGTAGCCTAAACATTGCAGCATTTAGTTGCGACTGTTCGTTGGTTAGGTTAGATGCTGCTTTCAATGCCGATAACTTTAGTTGCAACAGTTCGTTTTCTGATATTTGCCCCATCTCACGTCTTGCTTGTGCAATTTCAAATATGCGATCGGCGTTCTCTTTATTTTGAGATGCTATATTTAGGTTCTCCTTTGCCAATAGCAATTGAAAGTACAGAGATATTGTGCGAAGTGTTACTATCTCCACATTCTCTAGATATGCAGCTTTTGCTTCGTTGTATCTTACGGGTTCAATCTTGCGCTTCCATTTCATGTTGTTTACTCCAAATATTGGTTGAGAAAGCGTTACCCCCACAGGAACAGCCATGTAATATCTGTTAGCCCCCGCTGTGTTTAGTGGGTTGATGTGTTGCAATGATGAGTTTATGGAGAGCTTCCCACCCGTTAACCATATGTTTTGATCTATTGATATATCACCCGTCATTCGCAATGAGTTAGTGCGAACATATTTGTATGCGCCATCTTCGGTTTGATAGAGGTCGTAGCTCTTGCGATAGTCGGGTATCGTGGCACTAAAGCTAACTTCGGGTAGCAAATCAGCACGATATGTGCGATACTCCCAATAAGATGTCTTTAACTCATTTAATGCGGCAGCAGCATCTACCGATTGCAGTCGAGCAAGTTCTATGGCTTGGGGCAATGTCAGCACACTTTGTGCCGACACTCCCGTTGCCAAAATGAACACTAAAAGTAGAGTTATTTGAAAAAGTTTGTTCATATTGTTTTTATTTATTATTCTTTTTAACCCCTCCGCCTACGGCTCGTCCCCTTTGAAAAAAGGGGACATTTTGCGCTACCTATAACTTATTGATATATTAATACAGATGTGGGGATGAGATGTCTATAATCCTTTCATACTTAAATACATTTGGATAAAAAATATTCAGCGCTAACTCTTCCCTTTTCCAAAGGGAAGTACCCGAAGGGGGATGGGTTAATATTGAGCCATCCTTCATTCCTTATTCATCCCTCAGCGCCTCCGCAGGTGCTACCTTCACCGCCTTGCGTGCAGGAATTAGTATTCCCAAAACTATCATTGCAGCCAACAAAGTATATGTGATTATAAATCCAATGAAGAATCTATCTACTGTGAACTTCATCAAGTAGGTGTTTAATAATTCATTTCTATACAGAACATATACAGCTATAATTGTAGGTATTATTGTTGCACCGAGCAAAAG
>JAAYFB010000180.1 GCA_012728465.1 Proteiniphilum sp.
AAAGCGTGCTTTACAAAAGTATGTTGAGGACGAAATGGCCGAAATGATACTTCGAACAGGCATCAAAGAAGGACAAACCGTTACTGTTGACTTCGACAATGACAAAAAGCAAATTGTAATGAATGTTACTGATAGTAAAAAGATAGACAAAAGTGAATTGAAAGACTAACAACGGACATTATACAAATATTGTCAAAAGGATACAAATGCAAGAAGGGTTGCCCATAATATAGATGGGTGACCCTTTATTTGTATCTTTGCACCTACAAAATTAACAGTATAAAATAAATAAAATGCACACATTAGCAATTGTGGGGTGTGGATACCTCGCTGAAATTATTACAAATGGAATTATAAATGGACTATTGCCCGAATACAAACTAGTGGGAGCGATGTCGCGAACCGCTGCAAAAGCTAATAGAGTAGCAGCAAAAATAAATAATGCTAATCAAGGATATCAATGCGTGGCTTACACTTCAATTGACAAACTGTTGGAAACAAGGCCCGATTATATAATTGAAACAGCATCGCCTTCAGGTTTTAAAGAGTTTGCAATAAAGGCTCTAAATAATGGTTCATCTATTGTAACATTATCAATAGGTGCTTTTGCGGATAAAGAGTTTTATGATGCTGCTGCAAAGGCTGCTAAAGAAAACAATACTCGTATTCATATAGCTTCGGGGGCAATTGGTGGTTTTGATGTATTAAGAACTGCAACTCTTATGGGCAATGCTAAAGTTACTTTTGACACTGAAAAAAGCCCAAGACCATTAACATTTACTCCTCTATATTCGCCTGAACTTCAAAATACAAAAAAACAAGTATTTAGTGGAACTGCTACACAAGCTATTGCAATACTACCTACTCAGGTCAACGTGTCTGTAGCTGCTTCAATTGCATCTGTAGGTCCTGATAATGTAGGGGTAACGATTACCTCTACACCCGATTACATTGGAGATAGACATATCATAAAGATAAAGAATGATCAAGTAGATGCTGAAGTTAATGTTTATAGCAGTACTCCTGAAATAGCGGGTTGGAGTGTGATTGAGACATTACAAAACATTGTATCTCCAATAGTATTTTAATAAAGTCAATTATCACTAATATATTAAAGCGGAGTACTCATTTTTTAAAAGTGAATACTCCGCTGTTATTTTATGCCGTAATACTTACTGACTACCTAGCTAAATAGTCTGTGATATTAGCCAATACTTTCTCGCTAAGTCTATCAAATGCCTGCCTAGTTCGGCCTGTAGAAACATCCATACATCTCACATTGGGGTGAGCCATAAACTTTATATTGCCCAATGCTCCTAGTGTGTCACAGTAGCAACGGTTATCTTCCTCAAGCCATTTTGCAAAGGGTGCTTCATCCCAAGCGGGCGACAATCCTGTATTGAATAGCAATTTATGATTTCCAAGGCTTTCAAATTCCTCTTCGTGTAATAATATTGTATTTTTATTTAAGCAACAGAACACTGCCTCACTATTTTCCAACACCTCTTTTAATGGTGCATATTTATACCCTTTTTCGCGTGCCCACTCTTTTTCACTACGTGCATAGTAATATATATTTGCACCAAAAAAGCTAAGAGCATCTGCTATCATTCCACCCGATTTTCCAAGACCTACAATACCACATGTCATTCCAGTTATCTCTTCCACAACACCATTCCATGGAGTTTCGGGATTTCCCTCTTTATCAACACCAAAGCCATGCAAACAACGCACTAATTCACTTATTACATACTCTACTACTCCTTCATCACCATAATCACGAATTCCTGTTACAGTAATGCCACGAGAATTTGCATAAAGAATATCAACATTTGCACTTTCGGGCGAATACAAGGAGTTGCACATACCTATATATTTAATATTAGGACACTGCTCCATAACCTCTTTCACAAGATTAGAAGTATAACTCAACAATACTGCATCTGCATCTCCTATTCGTTCAGCCATTTCTGAATTACTTTGCGGAATATTATCATACATTATTACTTGTTTGGCAAACGTGTGCAGTTTTTCTTCTGCCGAAGGGATTAGGCTTACAGGCTCGATGGCCACTAATTTATTAAACATGCTTTTTTATGCAAAGATAATCTTATTTTGAGAGATAAAGGAAAGATTATGCCACAGTAGAAGAAATGTTAGTAAATCATTTCAATATCTAACTATTACCCAAGATTATTCGAGATGACCAAAAACATAAGAGCATAAATGAAATAATATACCACCAACATCAATAAAATATAGGCAATTAGCCTAAGAAAGCATAATAGGTAAGTAGATTTTATCATTAGTCATTTTTAACTGCAACAAACTACTGATTTTAAACAATAAAGATATTGAAGCGTTTAATCAGCTATAAAAATATGCAAACAAAATGACAACACCCAAAATGAAAATTGAAGTATGGACCGACATTATGTGTCCATATTGTTATATAGGCAAACTACATTACGAGAAAGCTTTAGCCCAATTTGAGCATGCCGACGAGGTTGAACTAGTGATAAAATCATTTAGATTAAGTACAGACCTTCCAGGAAAAGGCAATGGTTACCCCGTGGTGGAATATCTTGTTGACAAAGCAGGATATCCGAAAGAGAATATAGACCAAATGTTTACTGGCCTTGAGAAGCTTGCGAAAGATGCTGGTGTAAAGTGCGACTTGCGAAACTCGCTAGCTGCAAACACCCTAGATGCACATCGTTTGATAAAGCTTGCTGCTACCAAAGGATTAGAATCTATAGTCACAACTCTTATCTCGAAAGCATATTTTGAAGAAGCTAAAGATTATAGCGATACTGAACTTTTGGTATCAATTGGCTTAAAGGCAGGACTACAAAAGGATGAAATTATAGAAACATTAAATGGTGACAAATTCGAAAAAGAGGTGGACAGAGATGTGAAAGAGGCACAAGAGCTTGGAATTGACACAGTACCTACATTTTTATTTGAACGAAAGTACGCAATTGTAGGTTCCGAACCAGTTTCTTCATTTCTAGAAACTCTCCAAAAAGCATACAATAGCTGGAAGTCTGACAATACAAATACAGGAATAGATGTAACTAAAGGTAAATCGTGCACTATTGATGGAGTATGCGATTTATAAACATCTTACTCATTTCGCACTAATCATCAAATATTTGTTATTTAAGTATCACTTTTGTAGTATAATTACATCTGCATAAGGTTTTCTTAAGCTCAAAGCCTTTACAACATTAATTTACATACAACATTGTTTAAATTATAAATGGAAGTATGTTTATGCAAGGTTATTAGCAAGATTCATTGTAACTTTGCAATATTCAAAATCAAAATATATTAATGGAATTTTTACGAATAACCCCAAGCGACGAGACAAGATGGAACAAAGTTTGGGAATTATATGAATCAAGCTTTCCGAGTGCCGAAAAAAGAAGATACGAAGATCATCTTAGAGCACTTGATAACCCTCATTTTTTTCCTATGTCAGCTTGGGAGAATGATGACATAATTGGTATAGTGTTCTACTGGGAGTGGAGTGATTATCGATATATAGAATATCTGGCAGTAAACCTTAACTTGCGTGGACAGAGTTTTGGTTCGCAGATATTGAACCAATTAAGAAAAGAGGGACACACCATAATACTAGAGATAGACCCTCTTGTGAATGAAATTTCTGTAAGAAGGCTACAGTTCTATGAACGTGCCAAATTTTCTCTCACTCCATATAGATACTTACACTTGCCATATAGGCTAAATAGCAATACACAAGAGCTACTAATTCTTAGCTATCCCAAGCAGATAAGCAAAGAGGAGTACAATGACTTTACTAACTTTATGGATAGTACTGTAGCAATGTATTGCGAAGGCAAATAAGATAAGGATGGATAGATTTTACCTGTTAAGTACCGCCTTTAACAGGTTTATCGATTGATGGACAAGTTTAGTTTCTCTCTCCGAATTAGGATTCATGGGATAAACGATGGCTAACACATTATTCTCTTCCAACAATTTTATATATCCACACACTCCCCACGACAATATTCGACTATCGGTTCTAAACTTTACCACCCCACTCTCTTTGTCTGAGTAAGAAATAATAAACCCCCTATCTATTCTTTGGAAAACTTCGTTGTAGTAGTCTTTCGATCGTGATTTAAACGACAAAACATTGCTTACACCTCCTTTAAATGATGGTGGTTGAGACGATTGTGACTCCATGTAATCCAGCTTTTTATAAAAAAAAGTAGTGATAATAGCTGGTGGCAACACTCCTGCAATTATAAACACAAGTGCCAATTGCCAAAACTCAATCTTAATATTCCAAAATAAAGCTACAATTGATATAACGGCAAGATAAAACAACAAGAATATTAGTATCCACGTCAATAAAAGCTTAGTAGTAAATTTCATATGATCCAAGTATTTAGTGTTTCAAAATTATCAATATCATCAGTGTATTTCTGGAATCACAACTTCCATCGTAATATCAACTTCATTAAAACCCATCTCCTCCAATAATGACTTAATGGCCAGCTCGGCATGTTGGTTTGCATCTCTTAATATACCCTGCTTAATAGCGTCCTTTCGCATAGTTTCTTTCTCTTTAGCAAGAGCCTGAGTATAATCAGATATTTTTATAGGATTGAAAGCATTTTCACTCTCATTATACACGGTGACGCTATTTTCATCAATAACAATATCAAATATTCTGGCACGAGGAATAGATACAGACACTCTCCCATCCTCTACATTCACGACAATTTTATCAAAATCGACTCCAGCTTTTAAATATCCATTATATTTGATTAAAAAGAACTTTTCAGTCAACGGAATATTCATTTTAAAAATTTTCACAGCATCCTTATATCCAATGACTCCTGTATAATTGTACTTTACTGTAGATAATTCTTGTATGTGAGATATTTTTGCAAATACTGTTGATGAATCGTAACTGTTTGTATCCTCCTTACTAATCGTATTTACGATCAAAAGAATAGCAAGCACTACAGTGGTAATCAGAAAAAAAAGTGTCGAGATATTTGACTTCTTCAATAACATACGAGGTTAATAGTTTATCTGTTTATTATTATTATCTACAAAAATAATCATTAAGTCGTACTTTCAAATTACCAATGCGAAAATCTTGCTCTAAATGTGTATAAAACTTTTCAAATGAAGCCAAAAAAAATGGCTCTATAACGAATCTCGTGGGTTATCAAATCAGAATTTACCGTTTTTGGAAGTGAAACATATTGATATAGTTGTTTATATTTCGAGTTTGCTAAATCAATCCAGTGCATATAGCCTGCTGTCTTTATAGTTTAATGTTTTATACTCTCTATATATAAAAGCTATTAAACACAAGTGTGTTTATTATTTTCTTAGTCAAAAAGCCTCCATATAGAAGTGTAATTACAAATAAAATGGACTTTTTCACCTCAAACACAAATGTGTTTGGTCACACTTTTTTATAACATGCTGAAAATATAGTATTATTAACAGTATGCGCACTCATTACTGTTAATAAATACATATCCACATTAGGATCGAGACAAAAAAGTGAGTCAATACAACTTGTATTTTAAGAAAATAGAGAAAAAGTGGCTCAATTACATTTGTGTTTTTGTCCACCGTGACCAAATAGTCCTAAAACACATTTGTGTTTGAGCCACATTTTTGTCCTATTGTTAAAAATAAAGGTTGATTCATGAGCTTTGACACGTTAATATAACCAAATCAATATGTTTCTAGGGAGAATCGTATCAATATATTGTCATTTACATATGTGTTTGAAGATGATTTGAATAATTTGTTGTCAATTACAAATGTGTTTAGCTCACATTTTCTCATAATGTTAAACCAATAAATGTACCCAATAGTCAATTTATCAGCAGTTTGTCAAAATCGAGCCGTGGTTTTTAATCTTTGATCACATATGTCAGTTTTGCATATGTGAAAAAATTAACTCTCTTTTGAAGAACTTAAAAACTCAACTTTCTCAACATGCAATGGAGAGAAAAGAATTAATACGATGCTAAGTATTTCTGTGCTATACATACTGTAAAGTTATGGAT